>JAZRUD010000226.1:0-3835 GCA_045652385.1 Clostridia bacterium | reverse complement strand
AGCGGTACGTGGACCTGTTCATGAACGACAAGGTTCGGGAGACCTTCCGCAAGCGCAGCGCCATCATCGCCCAGATCCGGCGGTATCTCGATGACGAGGGCTTCATGGAGGTGGAGACCCCGGTGCTCAACACCGTGGCTTCCGGCGCGTCCGCCCGGCCCTTCGTCACCCACCACAACACCCTGGACATCGATATGTACATGCGCATCGCCACGGAGCTGCACCTCAAAATGTGCATCGTGGGCGGGCTCGAGCGGGTATACGAGATCGGCCGCCTGTTCCGCAACGAGGGCATGGACGCCACCCACAACCCCGAATTCACCACCATTGAAGTCTACCAGGCCTATACGGACCTTCGGGGCATGATGGACCTGTGCGAGCAGATTTTCGCCCGCTGCTGCGAGCTGGTGAACGGCACCACCCGGATCAGCTATCAAGGCCAGGAAGTGGACCTGACGCCCCCCTTCCGCCGCCTCACCATGAACGACGCGGTGAAGATGTATACCGGCAAGGACATCTACGGCTGCGCCTCCGACGAAGAGGCCCGGGCCATTGCCGCGGAACTGGGCCTGGAGCTGAAGGACAAGACAGCCACCAAGGGCAAAGTCCTGGCGGAGGCTTTCGACGCCTTCGTGGAGGAGAAGCTCATCCAGCCCACCTTCATCACCGACTACCCCATCGAGAACTCCCCCCTCACCAAGCTGAAGGCGGGCAGCAAGGATATCGTGGACCGGTTCGAGGTGTTCATCTGCGGCCATGAGTACGGCAACGCCTACACGGAGCTCAACGACCCCATTGACCAGCGCAGCCGCTTCGTCCAACAGGCCCAAGAGCGGGCCAAGGGCGACGACGAGGCCATGCAGATCGACGAGGACTTCATGGCGGCCATGGAGTACGGCATGCCCCCCACCGGCGGCATCGGCATCGGCATCGACCGCATGGTCATGCTCCTCACCGACGCCCCCACCATCCGGGACGTGATCCTCTTCCCCACCATGAAGCCGAAGGCCGTGCAGAAGAGCGAGAAGGCGGAGGAAGCGCCCGCCGATTTCGAATGCGCCTGCAACCCCTGCCCCTCTCAGGAGGCCTGCAAGGCTGCGCAGGAAGCGGCTAAAACGGCTCCCGCCGAGGAAAAGATCGACTTCTCCAACGTGGAGATCGAACCGCTGTTTAAGGACTATGTGGACTTTGAGACCTTCTCTAAGTCCGATTTCCGCGCCGTGAAGGTGCTGGCCTGCGAAGCCGTCCCGAAGTCCAAGAAGCTCTTGAAGTTCACTCTGGACGACGGCACCGGTGAAAATCGCACGATCCTTTCGGGCATCCACGCCTTCTACGAGCCGGAGCAGCTCGTCGGCAAGACCTGCGTAGCCATCACCAATCTGCCGCCCCGCCCCATGATGGGCCTTGAATCCTGCGGCATGCTCCTCTCCGCCCTCCACAAGGAAAACGGCGAAGAACGGCTGAACCTCCTGATTCTTGATCCCCACATCCCCGCCGGCGCGAAGCTGTACTGATAATCAACAAACAGCACCTTGGATTCGTCCAAGGTGCTTTTTTTGTGTTTTTTTATAACTGCGTATAAAACAGTTTTTTTCATTGTCGTATGTGTTCAAGGCAAAATAGGTTCACTCTCCGAAAAAGGCATCCCAAGGGCGCTCAACCGCCTGTGACAGCAGAAGAGAAAAGCGGGCGTCTGCCAATGCCGCCTCCAGCGGATACGGGGAAGCGCCGCCTTGGAGGAAGTCCTGCATATCGAAAAGGACAGTGGCGATCGCAAACTCGTCCTGTCGCGTATCCAAAAACAGCTCCGGCTGCCACGTCTTGCGGGCGTCGCGCAAGTCCTGCGTATCCAAGGCAGTGTACCGTTCAGGAATTTCAGGGAGCAGAAGCCTGCGGACGGGTCTGTTGCTTTCATCTGTGCCGTACAGAACGGTGTCGTTCCATTCGCCCTTTGTGCCGCGCACGCACAGATGCCGCGAGCGGATAAAGGAACGATACTGCACGGGTGCAAAATCATATACCGCCGTTTTTCCCGAAGCAAAGGTGATAAATGCGGTGTCGCGCACCTCGTTTGCGGAGCTGCCGTCCGCGATCGCGCCGTATCGGGAATCGGTCGCCAGAACGGATGTTGTGCGGCGCTCGGCGCGGATGGTATATGACTCGCCGTCCGTACCGAGCAGACGACGGATCAGGCTGACGCCGTGGTGCTCATGCGCCAATGACAGGTATGCCATAACCGGCGTGCCGATCGCGCCCTCTTCAAGCAACCGAAGCCCTGCGGCAAGGATCGGATAGCGGCAGTACTGCTCGCTGCAGGCAATTTTAGCGCCCGCCGCCGAAAGGGCTTGCAGCTCGTTCATCTGTTCGGGATGAGAAGCGATGGGCGTCTCACTTAAGACAGGGTACCCGCGTTTTGCCCATTGGATCGTCACCTCCCCGATGTGCGCACGATCCACGGCGATCACGACGAAATCGGGATCGAAGCCGAATGCCTCTGCCTCTGAAGTATATGCAGCCGCGCCCGTCTCAGCGCGCATCAGCGCGGCCTTTTCCGCCGAGCGGCAAAGATAAGCCGCCTTAAACAGATCGGAATAGCGCCGCGCGATACGCCCGTAGTAAAGCGATCGATATCCGGAGCCTATGATCAGATACTTCAGCATTACAACATCCTCCGATGAGCAGGGGTATTATATCGCATAAAGCCAGAAAAAACAACGTCTGCCGCCCCGCCCCATGATGGGCCTCGAATCCTGCAGGCTGCTCCTCTCCACCCTCTAAGGAGGACGTTGTTTTCACCCAAAATACACCAATCACACATCAATCTTGCAAAACCACTTCGCGAAGCGGGATTCACCTCTGATTAAAGTCTGCCTTTTCATCAGAATAATCAATGATTACTTTTTTGCAGTCACGACAAAGAAACGCTGTTACAGCAGAACCGCCTAAAAGTGATAGTTCAGATAGTACAACAGATCCTTCGTGAAATCCTGCATTGCCAAAAAAGGCTCGTTTGTTGCCTTTCTTCCAATTTATTTCATATGGGCTTTGTATATACCCCTGCTCCATTTCACTGTCACAATATGGGCATTTCATAATACGCTTTCCTCCACAAACTACAAATCCAAAAATGTCAACGTGCCGGATATACGTGGCGTAGTAGCATCAGACTGTTTTTGCCGGAAAAAGCGCTGCCGCCATAGGGCCCATACAGGTCCATCCCTCACGCCTCCTGCTCCGTCGACCAGCGGATCAGCTCCAGCAGGATCGGCTGGAGCTTTTTCGCCTTTTCCGACAGCTCGTATTCCACGCGCACCGGCACTTCCGGATAGACCTTGCGCACGATCAGCCGGTCGCGCTCCAGTTCCTTGAGGGTTTGGGAGAGCATTGTGTTGGAAATGCCCTGCACGTTGCGGAGCAGCTCGTTGTAACGGCCGGCGCCGTTGAAGTTCAGAGAACACAGGATGGGCAATTTCCATTTGCCGCCGATGCTTTCGAGCGCGGATTGCACCACGCATTGGGGCGTACAGGGGCATTTATGCTGCTGCGACACGATCTTTCCCTCCGATCAGCTATTTCTTACCTGCTACGGTTTTTCTCCGCTATTGACAGGCAAACCGACTGCTTTTATAATATATTATCAGATAAGAAATCCGTTGTAAAGCCATTTTCCGTATTTTTGCGGAGCGCAATGAAAGCATGCTGCGGCGGATGAAATCCCATGAAGAAAGGATACCTGTATGAACGCTATGGAATGTATCCGCACGCGGCGCAGCGTGCGCACCTTTGACGAAACGCCCCTAAAGCCGGAGGACGCTGCGGCCATCCTGGATTTTGC
>JAZRUD010000225.1:0-1815 GCA_045652385.1 Clostridia bacterium | reverse complement strand
AGCCGCGCAGCAGCCGCTCCGCCTCCCGGTCTCCCGCCACCGCCAGAATGGTGATGATACCATGCTTGTCCGGAGCCAGCGGTGAAACCAGGCTCCAGCCCACCAGGTCCCGAAACTCCTCATCCTCCGCCCAGCGCTTGGCCAGGTGCTCCGGGCCCTTGGAGAAGGTCTCCCCCATCCGCCGCAGCCGTTCGGCGGCGATACGATAGGGCACGTCGTACTGGATGGTCCAGCCCTTGCCGCCCTTCCTGGGATCCGGCTCCGCCTGAATGGCGGCGAGATACCAGGATGCCACGGTGTCGTGGGGGTCCATCTCCACGATCCGGCGATACAGGTCCTCCGATTCCTTGGCCTTCCCCAGCATGTACTTGGCGTACCCCAGCTCGTGGAGGGTCAGGGGATCGTAAGGCAGGATCCTGTAGAGGGTTTCGCCGCATTCCTCCGCCCGGGCGTAGTCCTCCAGCTCCAGGAGCATCACGTTCAGATTTCCCAGTTCCTCCGTGGTGCCGTCTGCCGGAATGGGGATGGAGTTCAGGATCTCCCGGGCCTCCCGCTTCTTGCCGTCGCCCCGCTTCAGCAGGGCCAGCAGGCACTTGGCGCGGACGTAGTGGCTGTCCTCCTTGAGGATGTTGAAAAGCCGCTGCTCGCAGGGCTCGTACTCCTCCAAACAGTATTCCGACAGGGCGATCTCCATCTGCAGCCACAGGGATTTAGGGTATCGCTCCTCCAGATCCAACAGATGCCGAAGGGCCTCCCGATCCCGGCCGGACACGTGGAGGGTCTTGGCGTAATGGATATGGGCGATCAGATCCAGGTCCTCCCCCTCGTCCAGGCCCAGCTGCCAGTTCATCTCCGGCGTGTCGTCCATCATATCGAGATAGTCCGCAGCGTCGGCGGCATAGGCGCCCTCAGGATCGGACTTGAGATAGTATTCGAGGCACATGCGGGCGGGGCCGAACTCCTCCATGGCGATGAAGTTGCTGGCCATGCCGAACAGCCCGTCCGGGGGCAGAGCTTCCAGCCGTCCCAGGCCCATGAGCACGGTGATGCTCTCCTCGAACCGCTGCATCCGGTTCAATATCTCAGCCAGGGCGATGGTGATCTCAGCATTCTCCGGGTCCTTCTCGTGAGCGAGGCGCAGATGGGACAGGGCGCGGATCAGGTTCCCCGCCTCCGCCTGACGGCGGCCGGTGCGCAGATAGAACCCCGCTCCCTGGTCGAAGGACAGTATGTTGTCCCGATCCTGCTTCACGCCCCGGCTCCTTCCCGGAGGATCGCTTCCAGTTCCGCCTTGGTAAAGGTATATTTGCTGTTGCAGAAGTGGCAGGCGAGCTCCGCCTGGCCGTCCTCCTCGATGATCTCCGTGAGCTCGTCCCGTCCAAGACTCATAAGGGCACGCTCCATACGCTCCCGGCTGCAGTCGCAGCGATAGGCGGGATGAAGCTCCTCCGTGAAGGACACGTCTCCCTCCGGGAACAGGGAGAGGACGACATCCCGCAGGCTCTCGCCTTCGGACAACCGCTCCGTGAGATGGGGAATGGCCTCCGCTTTGGTCATGACGTAGTCCACGTTTTCGGCGGGACAGTCGGGCAGGGGCTGCACGAGCAGCCCGCCAGCGCCTAAAACCCTGCCACTGAGGGGTTCCAGCCGCACGCCCAGATACACCAGGCTGGGCTGCTGCTCGGAGGCGGTGAAGTATTCGGCGAAATCCCCCGCCACTTCGCCGGAAACGAGATGGCACATGCCCACGTAGGGCTCCTTCAAAGACAGGTCCCGTACCACGGTGAGCTTGCCGTTTTTGCCCACGTATCCGCC
>JAZRUD010000224.1:0-1740 GCA_045652385.1 Clostridia bacterium | reverse complement strand
GTCTGGCTGTGTAATGACCCCCAGCCAGGAAAGAACCTCCGCTCGGGCGGAGGGGATGGCCATGACGATGGTTCCGAGCAGGAGCAAAACTGCCGCAGCAAC
Source organism: Clostridia bacterium (assembly GCA_045652385.1). Lineage (GTDB taxonomy): Bacteria > Bacillota > Clostridia > Christensenellales > CAG-138 > RUG472. The sequence goes on along the minus strand of JAZRUD010000224.1, from coordinate 1,638 downwards.
CATGCCGACCCGACGCCAGGGGAAAACGTTCCATTCCCTCGATCCTATGGATCGCTTCGTGATCTGTTCATCCAACGCTGCCTTCGTGGATTTCCCGTCCAGCAGCGACATTTCCAGCGCTTTATGATAGAATTTCGTTTCCTTCATGTTCCTTTACCTCCCAGTCTCCGAATCCACATCGCCCGCAGTTAGATGCCGTCGAATGGCGTTCCGCCCTCGGAACAGTCGGCTCTTGACGGCTTCGGTGCCCATGCCAAGCTCCTTCGCGATCTCCGATATGCTCAGTTCATACCCATAGTACAGTACGAAGACGCGGTAGGTCTCCCAGGGCAATCGCTTCGCCTCGCTCAGGATATCCTCGGCCATAGCGCGGTCCAACACTGCATCCTCGAAGATAACGTCGTCCCGGAGTCGATCCTCCGGTACGTCTTCGAGGGGACGCAGGTTTCGCTTGTCCCGCTCGGCGTAGTGCCCGATGATCTCCCGCTTCAGCATCTTTATCAGAAACGCTTTGGGGAACAGTACGTCCAGATGGCCGAACCGCTGGATGCGGCGGTAGAAACTGAGGTACACGTTTTGCAGGGCGTCCTCCGCGTCCGTCGGGTCGCTGAGGTGCACGATGGCGTACTTGAGCAGGGGGCGGTATGTGGTTTCATAGACTCGATCAAAGTATTGCTGATCCATTCTTCTTTCTCTTTCTGTAAGCACTTACACCCATATAGAGCCGAAAGAGGGGAGGCAGGTTGCATGAAAAACAAAAAACGCAGCCCGTTTTCACAGGCTGCGTCGAGAGGGTATGATATTTTTACGCTTTGCCGTTGCAGCCCAGCACGTTGATGAGCTTGTGGGTGACCATGGCCTTGATGGCCTCCCGGCCGGGCTTCAGGTACTGGCGAGGATCGAAGTGATCGGGATGTTCCGCAAAGTGCTTGCGGATGCAGGCGGTGAGCGCCAGGCGCAGATCGGAGTCGATGTTGATCTTGCAGACAGCCATGCGGGCCGCTTCCCGGAGCTGCTCCTCAGGAATACCCACGGCGTCGGGCATCTTGCCGCCGTTCTCGTTGCTGATCTTCACGAACTCCTGGGGCACGGAGGAGGAACCATGGAGGACGATGGGGAAGCCGGGCAGCCGCTTTTCCACCTCTTTCAGAATGTCGAACCGGAGGGGCGGGGGCACCAGCTTGCCGTCGGCATCCCGGGTGCACTGGGCGGCGGTGAACTTGTAGGCGCCGTGGCTGGTGCCGATGGCGATGGCGAGGGAGTCTACGCCGGTCTTGGCGACAAACTCTTCAACTTCTTCGGGACGGGTGTAGGAAGCGGCCTCGGCGGAGACGTTGACTTCGTCTTCGATACCGGCCAGAGTGCCCAGCTCGCCCTCGACGACAACGCCGTGATCGTGAGCGTACTCAACAACCTGCTTGGTCAGCTTGATGTTGTCTTCGAAGGAATGGGAAGAACCGTCGATCATAACGGAGGTGAAACCGCCGTCGATGCAGCTCTTGCACAGCTCGAAGGTATCGCCGTGGTCCAGATGTACGCAGATGGGGAGGTCAAAACCGGCAGACTGCTCTGCGTCGGCGATAGCGGCCTCGATCAGCTTCATCAGGTATACATGCTTTGCATATGCACGAGCGCCCT
>JAZRUD010000223.1:0-1279 GCA_045652385.1 Clostridia bacterium | reverse complement strand
CCCCGGCGGGTAGAGGCCCTGGATGGCCCGATTGAGCAGGGGGGTCTTGGGGTCCTTCTCCATGGCCGCCCAGGCTTCGTCGTCCAAGTCGCCCCGGGTGAAGTCGTTGGGGTTGTAGCCCGGGAAGGAGACCATGGCCTCCACGGCTCCGGTGGTGGGGTTCATGACGATGACCGTGCCGGAGATGGCGTCGTCGTAAACGACGCTCCGGATGACTTCCTCGGTCCGCTGCTGCAGATTGATCTTCACGGACAGGTGCAGATCCTCTCCGTCCACGGCGGGCACGTTGTACAGGATCTGCTTCACCTGGCCGCCCTTGCCCTGGATGTAGGCGAAGCTCCCCTTCACGCCCCGAAGCCGTTCCTCATACTGCTTCTCGAGGCCCGCGTAGCCCAGCCAGCTGTCGCCGTCGTAGTTGGGATCGTTGACCCGGTTCCCGTTCTCGTCCAGGACGTAGAGCCATTCCTTGTTCTCCTTGAGGATGCCGTTCTCCATGGAGTAATGGTTCAGATACTCCTTCTGGATGATGCCGGCGTAGCCCAGAAGGTGGGCGAGGCTGGACCCGTAGGGGTACTGGCGCAGGGTGCCGTAGTTGTTGCTGTCCACGCCCACGCCGGGGATGGCCAGCAGCCGGGCCTCCAGGTCCGGGTTCATCTCGTCGGGGTAGAGGACCTTCAGCTTGGCGAAGTCGCGGAAGGTCCGGGCCAGGCTGTTTCTGACGTCGGCCTCCGTGAGCTCCAGCTCCGGCACGGCGGCCACCGCCTGCTCGAAGGGCACGTACAGCTCCTTTTCCAAAAGCTGATCGGGGGTCAGCTGCCTGTCCTCGGCCTTGAAGAGGGTCTTGACGTCGGTGACGGCTTTGCCGCCGTCCTTCAGCTGGATCTTGCTGGGGATGCAGTAGACGGTGACGGCGGGCACGTTTTCAGCAAGGAGGATCCCCTCGGCGTCGAAGATCTCCCCCCGGTCCGGGTAGTTGGTGCCCACCAGCATGGTGTCGCCCCACTCCATGTTGGGGAAGATCAGGCTGGGGTCCCACATGACCACCCACTGGCCGTCGTGGTATTCGCTGTTGACGGTGAAGTCGAAGATCAGGTTCCCGGCCTTGTTGGTGAGGTAGGCCATGCGGTAGACCACGCTGGCGTTCAGCGTCCCGTTCACCTCGGAGACGATCTGGGAGGTGATGGCGGTGAGCTCCATGGCCTCAAAGATGTCCGTGTACCGCTTCTTGAACTCCGATTTGGTCATGCGGTGGGAGGTGGCATCCGCCGGCTCCGGCGTG
>JAZRUD010000222.1:0-4724 GCA_045652385.1 Clostridia bacterium | reverse complement strand
CTTGGCCTCCGACTTCCCGCACGCCCCGGGCAGGCTGCAATTCGTAGCGGGTGACCACGGGGCCCACGGACCAGCCCAGGGGCCGGCACTCGATGTTGAAGCTGGCCAGGGTCTCGATCAGCAGCTCCATGGTCTTCTCCGGGGTCTCGGAGGCCGTGCGGTAGTTCTTTTCCGGGGTCTTCAGCACGTCCAGGGTGGGCCTTTGATATTCGATGATGGGGACCTCCATGGGCTCAGGCAGCGCTTCGCCGGTGGCCTCGTCGTGGTAGACGAACTTCTTGTCGGGGGCGCGTTCCGGCTCTGGCAAGGGGGCTTCCCCTTCCTCGTAGGGGGTGGCCTCGGTGAAGGCCTTCAGATCGTCCATGGTCATATTCTTCGGGTCGGCGGGCCGGACGGGCTTGGGCGCGTTCTCCGCGTTTTCCCGGCCGAAGACGGACAGATCCTCCAGGGGCGTGGGCTCCGCCGGCGCGTCCTGGACGGCGGGGACCGGCTCCTCCGTCCGGCGGCTCATCTTGGACCGCCGGGGCGGCATCTTGATCGGGTCCTCCTTGGGCAATTCGGGCGTCAGATCGGGCACCGGCTTGTTGGCGGGCAAAGGCCCGTCGCCGGGGAGCCGCAGCACGTCGTCGATGGGCTCGTCCACGAAGGCGGGGCCCACGGTTTTGGGCTTCTTGGCCAGGGGGCCGCCGGTGGGGAAGAAGGAGAGATCGTCCTCCGCCGGGGGCCGCCTTTTGGGCTCCTCCGCCTCGGGGACGAAGAAAGCCTCGTCGAAGGGCACCTTGCTCTTCTTCTTCGATGCAGGCTCCGCCTTGGGCTTCATTTTGCCGCCGGGCTGGGGGATGTCCTCCAGATGTCCCAGCTTGTCCGGGTCCACCTCCGGAACGGGGGCCTGCTTCTGGTCCTCCACAGACTGGATGAACAGGGGTTTCTGCTTGCGGGCGGCCATGGTGTTGGGCTCCGAGGCCACCTCGTCGTAATCGTCCTCCGGGGCCTCCGCGTCCAGGCGCTCGATGGCGTCGGCCACCTTGCTCTTCAGCAGCTCCGGGAAGGTCTTGAGGCTGATGCGGGTGATGAAGAGGAGGCACACCACGATCCCCGCGATGACCGCCACGGAGCACAGGGTCCTCCCGCCGATCAGCTCCAGCACGTAGCACAGGAGCCCGCCGATGACGCCGCCGCCCACCTTCTCCGAAGCCTTCATGGCGGGAGAGGCCGCCCGATCGAAGCAGTCCACGATGAACTTTGCGATGGGGATAGCCTTGCCCTCGGCGTCCCGGGCGCTGTAATGGGTAAAGAGCTGGGTGAGGGCAGCCACGAACACCACCAGCAGCACGCACACCAGCAGCCGGCCCGAGGCGGGCATGCGTTTGCGGCCCGCGGTGGCGAAGATGCCGCGGAGCAGCAAGAAGGGCGGCAGCCCGAAGGCCACCACGCCCACGGCGCCGAACAGCACCTTCTGCAGGGCCACGCCCAGGGGCGCGTCCGTGGTCCGATAGAGATACAGCCCGAGAAGGATGCCCAAGGCGATGAGCACCACGCCCAGGACCTCCGCGCCCACCCGCTGCCGCACCGTGGCCTCGCGGATGGCTTCCTCCTTCTGTTCTCTGCGCTCCGCCGCCGTCAGCTTAGGCTGGGCCGGCTTCTTCGCCGCGCTCTTTTTCGTATTCTTTTTGCCGCCGCCGGAGGCGGTTTTCTTCTTCTGCGCCAATGTTTTTCACTCCTGCACCGGGGCACATACCACCCCATATTATTTCTATAATAGTATACACCCCCATCCAAACCTTGGCAAGAAAGCCGGAGCCGCCGTTCGGTGAATAGTGTGTGAATAAATGGGGCTCTTGCAATAGGGCGCCGGGTCGGGTATACTTAATCCACTATCCACGGGGAGGGGCCTATGAAGCCTGAATTGATCATCTGGGACTGGAACGGGACCATACTGGACGACGCCCTGGTCTGCAAGACCATCGCTAACACCATGCTCAGTGAGCGGGGCATCCCCACGCTCCCGGACATGGACGCCTATCGGGCGGTCTTCGGCTTTCCCATCAAATCCTATTACGAGAAGATGGGCTACCGTTTCGGCCCCGACGACGAGCCCTACGAGCAGGTGGCCGACGAGTTCATCGTCTGGTACGACCGGCTCTACCGGGACGCCGTCCTGCGCCCCGGCATCGTTCCCTTTCTCGACAAGCTAAAGGGGGAGGGCTATCGGCAGGTGCTCCTGTCCGCCACCCGTCTCGATCAGCTCCTCATTCAGGTGGCTGCCTTCGGGGACGTGGGGGACAGGTTCGAGCGGAAGCTGGGCCTTACGGACCACTACGCCTTCTCCAAAGCGGCGCTGGCCAAAGATTTCATCGAGAGCCAGGGCATCCCCCGGGAGCGTGCCCTGTTCATCGGCGACACGGACCACGACTACGAGGTGTCCTCTGCCATCGGCTGCCCCTGCGTGTTGCTGGAGGGCGGCCATCAAAGCCGGGAACGACTCCTCAAAATGGGCGTGCCGGTCCTTCCGGACCTAAATGCCCTCGGTGACTACCTGGACAGGCTGTAACCTTGCACTCTTCCTGTCCCAGGAGACTCTCGATATGATGCTGAGATGGATACGGGCAGAAATTTGTCCGTACCGGGCTCGTATCGGAAGAAATCTATCTGAAACAGATACATATCTGGAGAAGACAAAGAAAAAGACAAAGACAAAGAAAAAGACAAAGATAAAAACTAGGACAAAGACGAGAAAGTATATATCCCCCAAGGGGGATACTCTCTCTCTTCCTCCTGAGGAGAGAAAAAAAGGGACCCCGCCAGCTTTTGACGGAGTCCTTTCGTTTTGCCGTAGTTTATCCGTTCCTGCGCCAGGCCATGGGGGCGAACAGGAGCAGCATGGGGAAGATTTCGAGACGCCCGAAGAGCATGTCCAGGGAAAGGACGATCTTGGAGAAATCGGAGAAGGCGGCGTAGTTGCCCGTGGGGCCCACCATGTTGAGACCGGGGCCGATGTTGCTGATGCAGGCGATGACTGAGGTCAGGGTGGTCACGCCGTCGAAGTTGTCGAGGGACACGATCAGGGCCGAGATGGCCAGGATGAAGAAGTAGGCTAGGGCGAACACGTGGACGCCCCGGACGGTGGAATCCTCCACCATCTTCTTGTTGAGGCGGACGATGTGGACGCTTCGGGGCCTGAGCATGGACACCACTTGGTTCTTCAGGCTCTTGACCAGGATCAAAATGCGGCTCACCTTCATGCCGCCGCCGGTGCTGCCCGCGGAGGCGCCCATGAACATAAGGAGCACCAATATCCACTTGGAGAGCTCCGGCCAGGTGTTGAAGTCCACCGTGGAGAAGCCGGTGGTGGTGGTGATGGAGCAGATGGTGAAGAACACGTGGTGAATCGCGTCGCCCAGGCTGGGGAAGAGTTTGTAGGTGTTGATGACCAGGATCACCAGCACGGCGAGGATGATGCCCACGTACCAGTGGAGCTCCTCGTCCTTGAGGGCGCGCTTGGCCTGGCGGGTGAGGATCAGGTAGTACACGGAGAAGTTCACGCCGAAGGCCATCATGGCGAAGGACAGGACGGTCTGGGTGTATCGCCCGTAGGCCGCGATGCCCGCGTTCTTGATGGCGAAGCCGCCGGTGCCCGCCGCGCCAACGGCGTTGCAGAAGCTGTCGAAGGCCGGGTCGCCGCCCAGGACCAGCAGCAGGAAGGTCAGCATGGTGATGCCGAAATAGATGGCGTAGAGGACGCGGGTGGTCTTGCGCATGGTGGGGGACACCTTGCCCACGTCCGGCCCCGGGCTCTCGGCCCTGAGCAGGTGCATGCTTTCGCCGCTGCCCTTGGAGAGGGGGATGATGGCCATGACGAACACCAGCACGCCCATGCCGCCGATCCAGTGGGTGAAGCTGCGCCAGAAGAGGAGCCCCCGGCACAGCCCCTCGATGTTGGTCAGGATGCTGGCTCCGGTGGTGGTGAAGCCGGAGGCGGTCTCGAAGAGGGCGTCCACGTACCGGGGAATCTCCCCGGAGATGGCGAAGGGCAGGGCTCCGAACATGGACATGAGCACCCAGCTCAAACCCACGATCACGAACCCTTCCCTAGCCTGCATGCTGTGGTCCCCCTTCTGCCCGATGTAGAGGAGCAGGGAGGAGACGACGAGCAGGGCCAGCATAGTGATGAGGAATCCGTTCACCGCGTCGAAGGATTTGTCCACCACGGCGATGACGAGGCCGGGCAGCATCAGGATGGCCTCCCACCTCAGGATATGGCCGATGAAGTATCGGACGGCGCGGCCGTTCATAGGCTGCCTCCGGGGAACACGTCCTTGAGCTCGGAGATGGTCACGTCCCGGGGGGCCACGATCACCACCCGATCCTCCGGCAGGAGACAGTCGTTGCCGGTGGGGATGATGAGCTGCCGGTTCCGGGCGATGGCCGCCACCAGGGTGTTCTTCCGCTTGCGGTCCTGGAGGGCCCTAAAGGGAACGTCGCAGTAGCTGGCGCCCGCGGGGACCACGAACTCCATGGCCTCCACCCGCCCGTCCATGAACCGGCTCAGGGCCAGCATGGACTGGCCGGACCGGCTGCCCATGGCCCGGACGTAGCGGACGATCTCGTTGGCGGTCAGCAGCTTGGGCGAGACGATGGTGTCGATGCCAGCGTTGGTGTAGACCTCCAGATGGTCCGTCCGGTCGATCTTGGTGACGGTCTTGGGCACCTTCAGATAGTTGGCG
>JAZRUD010000221.1:0-5453 GCA_045652385.1 Clostridia bacterium | reverse complement strand
TATGGCTGTGCCGGGATCAACGATTCTTATTGGAAAGCGATCCAAGTGCGGGCCGTTCCTGCGGGCGGCTATCTTGGTTGGCGGATCGAACAGACGGAGGCTTGCGGAAGGACTGACCTTCTATACGACGCTTCGATTGTCTTTGAGCCGGTGCGGTGGTCAAAAAGAATGGAATCTAACATACAAAAAAGCCTCCCCTGTGCCGCAAGGCATGGAGGAGGTTGTTTTTGCGCAGAAAAGACGGAAGTGGTGGGGTCTCAGGACTCTCGCCCCAGCTTGAACGCCTTTTTGTTCAGCTCCAGGAACTTGGGGGGCACGGTGGTCTCCAAAGACTTCTGCCAGACCTCCTCAGGGAGGTCCATGGCCTTGGAGAGGACGCCGGTGAGGACCACGTTGACGTCCCGGGGGCTGCCCGCCTCGTTGGCCAGGGCCAGGGCGTCCACGGCGATGACGCGGGCCTTTTGGGCCAGGTCTTGGAGGACGGTCTCCGGGTAGGCCGTCTGCCCGGTGATCACGGGCATGGGCAGGATGTGCTGGGTGTTGGTGATGATGGTGCCGCCCTTCTTGAGGTAGGGGAGGAACCTTCCCGCCTCCAACGCCTCGAAGGAGAGGATATAGTCCGCCTCCCCCAGGTCGATGAGGGGGGAGCGGACGGCGTCGCCGTACTTCACGTAGGTCACCACGGAGCCGCCCCGCTGGGACATGCCGTGGACCTCGGAGAGCTTCACGTCGCAGCCCGTGGAGATGAGGGCGTTGCCGATGAGACGGGAGGCCAAGAGGGTGCCCTGGCCGCCTACGCCGACGATCATGATGGATTTCGTTTCCATAGCTACCTCCTTATTCTGCGATGGCGCCGAACTTGCAGAGCTGCTGGCAGAGGCCGCAGCCCACGCAAAGGGTGGGATCGACGGCGGCCTTGCCCGAGAAGACGATGGCGGGGCAGCCGATCTGCATGCAGGCCCTGCAGCTCCTGCACTTGTCCTGCTCGATGTGGAAAGCGGGCTTATGCTTCACCCACTTGAGGAGGGCGCAGGGCCGCCGGACCACGATGACCGACGGTTCGTCCGCATCGAGCTCCTCCCGGATGGCCGCTTCCGTGGCCTTCAGGTCCTGGGGGTCCACCACCCGGACCCGCTGTACGCCGCAGGCCTCGGCGATCTTTTCGGCACTAAGCTGTACGGTGGGCTGCTCCTTCAGCGTCATGCCCGTCAGGGGGTTCTGCTGGTGGCCGGTCATGCCGGTGATGGAGTTGTCGAGGATCAGCACTACGCCCACGCCCTGGTTGTACACCAGGTTCACGAGACCCGTCATGCCGCTGTGCATGAAGGTGGAGTCGCCGATGACGGCCACCGCCTTTTTCGCCGCCTCGGGGCGTACCTTTTCAAAGCCGTGGAGCACGCCGATGGACGCGCCCATGCAGATGGTGGAATCCATGGCGGACAGGGGCGCGGAGGCGCCCAGGGTATAGCAGCCGATGTCGCCGGACACGGTGACCTTCAGCTTGTGGAGCACGTGGAAGAGGCCACGATGGGGGCAGCCGGGGCAGAGGACCGGGGGCCGGACGGGCAGCTGCGCCTCCAGCCTGTCGCTCTCGGGCAGGGGCCGGCCGAAGGCGGCCCGGATGCGATTCTGGGAGAACTCGCCGAGCAGCCCCAGCTCCTTTTTACCCAGGTCCACCTTGATCCCCAGGGTGGCAAGGTGGGTCTCGATGACGGGGTCCAGCTCCTCCACCACGGCCAGCTTCTCCACCTTGGCGGCGAAGTCGCGGATGATCTGTTCGGGGAGCGGGTTCACGAGACCCAGCTTCAGCACGCTCACCTCGGGGAGGGCTTCCTTCACGTACTGATAGCTGATGCCGGAGCAGACCACGCCCCACTTGGTGTCGGCCATCTCCACCCGGTTGAAGGGGCAGTTTTCGCCGTATTCGCGCAGTTTCTTCGTCCGCTCCTCCACCACCACGTGCTGGGGGATGGCGTTGCCGGGAGCCATGACGTACTTGCGGGGGTTCTTCACATAGTCGCGGAGGGGCGCTTCCTGCCGGTCGAAAAGCTCCACCAGGCTCTGGGAGTGGGCCACCCGGGTGCAGGTCCGAAAGAGCACGGGCGTGTCGTATTCCTCCGAGAGCTCGAAGGCCAGCTTCATGAAGTCCCGGCACTCGGCGGAGTCGGCGGGCTCCACCATGGGCACCTTGGACGCGATGGCGTGGTGCCGGGAGTCCTGCTCGTTCTGGGAGGAGTGCATGCCCGGATCGTCCGCCACGGCGATGACCAAGCCCCCGTTGACGCCCGTGTAGGCGGCGGTGGAGAGGGGGTCGGCGGCCACGTTGGGGCCCACGTGCTTCATGGCGCACATGGCCCTGGCCCCGGCGATGGACGCGCCGAGAGCCGCTTCCAGGGCGCACTTCTCGTTGGGCGCCCATTCGGCGTAGACCTCCGGGAACTTGGCCGCTTCCTCGGTGATCTCCGTGGAGGGCGTGCCCGGATAGGAGGATACAAAGGAACACCCCGCCTCAAAGAGACCCCGTGCGGCGGCGGCGTTGCCCAACAACAGCTTCTTCATGTGTTCGCCTCCTGAAAATAGAGTTGGTTCATCCTTTTCATTATGGCACAGGCCGGCCCAAATTTCAAATATATCTTTGCGGGCGGAAAGGACGGCGGACCGTTGACATTTCAGGCGGTATCTGGTATATGGAAAAGCAGGAATATACAGATCATAAAAAGGAGACCGCCACATGAAACAGACCGTACTTCGCAAATACGCCCGCCTGATCGCCCGGGTCGGCGCCAACATCCAGAAGGGACAGGAGGTCATCATCCGGTGCGACCTGGACCAGCCCAGATTCGTGGAGCTGCTGGTGGACGAGTGCTATAAGGCCGGCGCCCGGAAGGTCAAGGTGGAGTTCGACTATCAGCCCCTGGAAAAGCTGCACGTCCGTCACCAGACCGTCACCACCATGGCCAAGGTGGAGGAATGGGAGAAAGCCCGGCTGGAGCACTACAACGAGGTGCTTCCCTGCCGGATCTACCTCGCTTCCGAGGACCCGGACGGGCTCAAGGGCATCAACCAGAAGAAGGTGGCCAAGGCCGAGCAGAAGCGCTGGCCCATCGTCAAGCCCTATTGGGACAGGATGGAGAACCGGTATCAGTGGTGCATCGCCGCCGTTCCCGGCGCGGCCTGGGCCAAGAAGCTTTTTCCTGAGCTGCCCCGGGGCAGAGCCATAGAGAAGCTGTGGGAAGCGATCCTGTTCACCTCCCGGGTCACCGAGGACCCGGTGGCCGCCTGGGAAGCCCATAACAGGGACCTGAGCGACCGCTGCGCCTATCTCAACGATCTGGGCATCGCCGAGCTCCGCTACAAGGGCGACAACGGCACCGATCTCACCGTGGGCATGATCCCCCGGGCCCAGTTCAAGGGCGGCGGCGACAGGACCAAGGACAGCGGCATCTTTTTCAATCCCAACATCCCCACCGAGGAGTGCTTCATCTCGCCCATGCGGGGCAAGGCGGAGGGCATCGTCTACGCCACCAAGCCCCTGTCCTACAACGGAGAGCTCATCGAGAACTTCTCCGTCCGCTTCGAAAACGGCAAGGCGGTGGAGGTCAAAGCCGAGAAGAACCAGGCTTTGCTGGAGCAGATGATCGCCATGGACGAGGGCGCCGCCTATCTCGGCGAATGCGCGCTGGTCCCCGTGGATTCCCCCATCTCCGAGTCGGGGATGCTGTTCTACGAGACCCTCTTCGACGAGAACGCCGCCTGCCACCTGGCGCTGGGCGCGGGCTTTGCCGACACCATCAAAGGGTTCGAAGAGATGACCCTGGAGGAGTGCCGGGCCCTGGGCGTCAACGACTCCATGAACCACGAGGACTTTATGATCGGCTATGAGGGGCTGGACATCGACGCCGTGACCCGTGACGGCCGGATCGTGCCCATCTTCCGGCGGGGCAGGTGGGCTTTCTGAGCCGACGGTCTTTTCCTTGACCCTGCTTCCAAAACTTGATAGAATGGAACCACCAACCGACAGGAGGTCTTGTTTCCTATGCTCCAACAGTTGACTGAACGGGTCTGGTACCTGCCTCACGACGAACCGTCGGACCGGCCCGTGCTCACCTATATCGAGGGGGACCAGCTCTCCGTGGCCGTGGACGCCGGGGCCAGCCCCGCCCACGTGCGGGAGTTCTACACCGCCATCACCGATCAGCGGCTCCCCCTCCCCGAGATCACCGTCCTGACCCATTGGCACTGGGACCACAGCTTCGGCCTCTGCGCCGCCAACGGCTTCACCCTGGCCTCAAAAAAGACCGCCGCGAAGCTCCGGGAGATGACCGCCTGGCAGTGGACCCCCGAGGCCATGGAGGCGCGGCTCCGATCCGGGGAGGAGATTCCCTTCTGCCACGAGCACATCTGCCTCGAGTACCGGCGGCCCGAGTGGATCCAGGTTATCCCCCCCGACATGACGCTGGAGGGGGAGGGGACCATGGACATCGGCGGCGTCACCATCCGCTGCGAGACCTGCGATTCCCCCCATAGCCGGGACGCCCTGATCGTCAGCGCCGACGACGTACTCGTCATCGGGGACGCGGGCTACGAGGATTTCTACGAGCTGGACCGGCAGTACGACCGGGACCGCCTGGGCGCGTTCATCGAAAAGCTGAGGGGCCGGACCGAAACCTGGCTGGTGGCGGGGCACGAGAAGCCCCTGCCGCGGAAGGACTTTATCGCTTATTTGGAAACTATATATAAGGAGCTTTAAGATGATCCGCTTTGCCTGCGATTACGACGAGGGCGCCTGCCCCGAGATCATGGCGGCCCTGAACGCCACCAACTTCGAACAGAACCCCGGCTACGGGGAGGACCCCCATTGCGAGCGCGCCCGCGCTCTGATCAAAGAGGCCATCGGCCGGCCGGACGCCTACGTCCAGTTCCTGGTGGGCGGGACCCAAACCAACCAGACCGTCATCGCCGCGGCCCTGCGGCCCTATCAGGGGGTGCTGGCGGCGGCCACCGGCCACATCAACGTCCACGAGACCGGGGCCATCGAGGCCACGGGCCACAAGGTCCTGGCCCTCCCCGACCGGGAGGGGAAGGTCCGGGCCGACGCGGTGGACGCCTACGTGAAGGCCCACTGGGCGGACCCGGCCCACGAGCACACGGTCCAGCCCCGGATGGTCTATATCTCCCATCCCACCGAGGGCGGGCTCCTCTACAGCCTTTCCGAATTGGAAGCCCTGCGAAAAGTGTGCGACGAGCACGGCCTGTATCTGTTCCTGGACGGGGCGCGGCTGGGCTTCGGCCTCGTTTCCCCGGCCACGGACGTGAGCTTGCAGGACATCGCGCGTCTGGTGGACGTCTTCTACATCGGCGGCACCAAGGTGGGCGCCCTGTTCGGCGAGGCGGTGGTGCTGAACCACCCGGACCTTAAGAAGGACTTCCGCTACATGATCAAGCGCCAGGGC
>JAZRUD010000220.1:0-3183 GCA_045652385.1 Clostridia bacterium | reverse complement strand
GCTGCGGCCTCGCGAAGACCGTGTTTCACTACCGCGGGCAGTTCGAATCTTCCATTCACAATAACAAAACAGACACTCCAATGGGGTGTCTGTTTTGTTGGCGCGCCCGGGGAGATTCGAACTCTCGACCTACCGGTTCGTAGCCGGGCACTCTATCCGCTGAGCTACGGGCGCATATTTCGTTCCGGGCGGACCCGGAACGCTTATTTATTGTAGCCATCCAAAGCCGAAATGTCAAGAGGAAAAACGTGAAATTCGGCCGGAAAAATCGGGGGATCAGACGAGGCGATCCTCGGTCTGGTTGACGACCGTGGCGATGCCGGCGTTCTTTATCATACGGGAGCACATGACGCAGGGTTCCGCCTTCACCAGGGGCTTGCCGTTCTCGAAGCCGAAGAGGTACAGAGTGGAGCCCAGCATCTCGTTGCGGCTGGCGGAAATGATGGCGTTGCACTCGGCGTGGACGGCCACGCACTTCTCGTACTGCTCCCCGTGGGGGATGCCGTGGGCTTCCCGCCAGCACTGGCCCACGTCGCAGCAGTTTTCGTCGCCCCGGGGGGCGCCGTTGTAACCGGTGGCCACGATCTCGTCGTTCTTCACGATGACAGCCCCGTACTGCCGCCGAAGGCAGGTGGACCGCCGCGCCACCTCCGCCGCGATGTCCAGATAGTATTGCCGCTTGCTGACCCTTTCCATAGCGAATCCTCCGATGTTTTTTGTTAGTTTAGCATACATTTATATTTCCTGCAATGAGAACAGTTTATAGGAGATAGACTATCCATCTCACATGAGCCACCTCATCCACCGCAAGCGGTCCCCCTTCCTCTCAAAGGGGAAGGCGTTTCCCCCGGCGAATGTATCACCGCTTCTGGCCTTTGATGAGGTTCTTGTAGAGGCGGACGGCGCCGGGGAGGCAGTTGTATTCCAGATTCTCGTTGGGGGCGTGCATGGAGGCCATCTGCTCGGGGCCGTAGACCACAGGCGAGAAGCGGATGCAGTCCCGGAAATAGCGCTGATAGAAGCGGGCGTCGGTGGCGCCGGTCATGACGTAGGGGATGGCCGGCAGGCCCGGGAAGGTCTCCCGGACGGCGGCCTCCACGGACTGGAAGGCTTCGCCGTGGATGTCGGCGGAGGGAGAGAAATCGTTGCTGTTCACCACGGTCATCTCCAGGTCGTGCTTTTTCGCCAGCTTTTCCAGGATGGCCAGGGTCTCCTTCTCGCCCTGATGGGGAATGTAGCGGAGGTTGGCGCTGACGGTGGCGCTCCGGGGCAGGACGTTATAGGCCGCCGAGCCGGAGGACATGGTGAAGGCCACAGTGGTTTTGAGCATGGCGGCGGCGGTGGCGCTGACAGAGGGCATGGCCAGCTTGAGGATGGGCCCGAAGAGCCACAGGTTCCCCAGCACCAGCTTCAGCGGGAAGGAGGCGTAGGGCGCCAGACGGCTGAACATGGCGCTGACCTCGGGCAGCAGCTTCTTTTGGAAGGGGTATTTGTTCACGTCCCGCACGAAGGCGGAGAGCCGGTCGATGGGGGTGTCCTTCCCTGGTGCGCTGGCGTGGCCGCCCTTGCCCCGGGCGGTGAAGGTCACGTCGGCGCAGCCCTTCTCGAAGACGCCCAGCATGGCGAAATTGCCCGGAATGCCGCCGATGGGCTCCCGGACGATGGCGCCGCCCTCGTCGAGGACCAGGAACAGATCCACGCCCCGGCGGCGGATCTCCTCCACCAGCTTGGGGCAGCCGTCTCCCCCCACCTCCTCGGTGCAGGAGGAGGACAGGTACACGTCGCAGTCGGGGGTGTAGCCCTCAGAGAGGAGCTCCTCCACGGCCTGCAGGAAGGCCATGACGGAGCACTTGGTGTCGCCGGTGCCCCGGCCCCAGACCTTGCCCTCCGCGATGGTTCCGGAGAAGGGCGGGTACTTCCACTCGCCCCCGGCGGGGACCACGTCCTGATGGCTCATGAGCAGGATGGGCTTCTCCCGGCTCCTGCCCTGCCAGTAGTACAGGAGGTTCCCGTCGATGTCCGTGACCTCCAGCTTCTCATGGACCAGAGGAAAGAGCTCCCGGAGGACCTTGTGGAAGGCTTCCCATCGCTCGGGCTCGTTCTGGCCTTCGAAGGAGGTGGTGTCGCACTGGACCATTTTGGAGAGCTTGTCCGCCAGAGGCAGGGAAACCTCCTCGGGCTCGTCGGCCACGTAGGTGCTCTTTTGATTGGGGGTCAGGAGGGTTTTGACGAGGGCGACGAGCAGCAGCAAAACGACGATCCCCAGGACGATTCCAACGTACAGCATATCAGTTACCCTTTCTTTGTTTGCGATAGAGGAGCCAGGCGATGCCGATGGCCAGGGCGCCGGAGGGGATGATCATCATGCTGGTGGAGGAGATGAGGCTCGGCACCAGGATGAACAGCACGCTCATGAGCACCAGGGGCGCCACGGCCACGTTCATGTGGTTGCGGTAATACTTATAGGCCATGGCCCCGAACAGGGCGGGGACCACGTTGCTGAACGCAGGCTGCAAGGCCTCGCTCTGGAGGATGGGCTGCAGCGGGGTCAACAGCAGCACGCCGAAGGCCAACACCAGGATGGTGACCAGCGAAGAAGTGGCGATGGAGAGCGTGGAGATGATCTCGTTCTCCGGGGTGCCGGTCTTGGCGCCGACGATGTCTCTGGCGTTGACCGCGCAGGGGATCTTCATGTTGATGAGGTTGCCCGTGATGAAGGCCAGATACCCGCCGCCCGCGCCCAGCATGGGGGTGTAGACCAGGAACTCCACCACGCTGCTGACGGTCCACACGAGACCCACGGACAGAAAGGCTTTGGCGACACCCCCGAGATCCGGCAGCGCGCCGAGATAGGTGCCCATCAGGAAGGGAGCGCCCACCAGCATGATGAGGGTGATCAGGGTGCAGATGCGCCCGATGCGGTGAGTGCCGCGGGTGTAACTGGCCCAGCTTGCGTTGTACTTGTTTTCCATAGCTCTCCCCTCCTCACTTCATCAGCAGGCCGATGACCACCGCCGCGGCCATGCCCACGATCATGCTGCCGGCCACGGAGAAGCTCTCCACCCAGGCCTTCTTTTTCTTCTCGGCCAGGTAGACGAAGCCCGCCATGACCAGGGCGCTGACCGCCGCCACGGCGATGGGCATCCAGTCGCCCGAGAAGGTGAACAGGCCGTTCTCCGAAAC
>JAZRUD010000219.1:0-1139 GCA_045652385.1 Clostridia bacterium | reverse complement strand
CCGTTCCTCCGCCACCCAGTCCTACGTGCCCCACGACAAGAAGGGCCGGTTCAACGGCGCGTTCATCATGCTGACCACCTCCGGGTCCCTCCTGGGCGAAGCGCTGGCCGGAGCCTGCACCGCCTTTCTTCCCATGCGGACAGTGCTGGCCCTGTTCATGGGCATCGCCCTCGTCGCCGCCCTCGTGATCATCGGCGGCGGAAAACAGCACGTGAAACCGCTGTATAACCGGGAGGCGTGATCTTCGCACCTTTTCTTGCGAGAAAGGGTGCATTATTTTTTTGTGATCCGCTCAGAATAGAAGCATGAAAAACAATGAGCGAGGTGACGGATGAAAGCGACGGGGATCGTGAGAAGAATAGACGAGCTGGGGCGGATCGTGATCCCCAAGGAGATACGGCGGACGCTCAGGATACAGGAGAGCGACCCTCTGGAAATCTATATGGGGGACGACGGCAGCATCCAGCTGAAGAAATACTCCTCCGTGGGCGGACTGAAGGACGTGGCCGAGGCCTACGCCCAAGCCCTCAACGGAGCCTTCGGCCTGACAGCGGCTGTGACGGATCGAGAGAGCTGCGTGGCGGCGGCGGGGCGGCAGCGGCGCTGGCTCCTGGGCAAGCCCTTGATGGACGGTCTTCGGCGGCGGCTGCTGGGCCGCCAGGTCATCGAGGAGCGAAACGCCCTTCTCACCGAGGGACAGGAATCGCCCTTCACCGCCCTGCTGGGGGTGCCCATTCTCTTGGAAGGCGACAGCGTGGGCGGTGTGTTCCTCCTGAGTGCCGAGGGCGGGCCTGCCCTGGGAGACGGAGCCCTGCAGAGCCTCAAGACCGGGGCGCTGTATTTGGGGAGGCTCCTGAGCGTATAGGAAAAGCCCCGCGGGGAGGAACCCGCGTTGCTTTTTTCAGGTACGGTTTACCACTCCTGATAGAACCCTTTGCGGGTGACGGTGTTCCCGTACAGGGCGTCGGCGCCCCAGCCGCAGATGCCGCTGCGCTCCGTGGCGAAGTGCTGAATCTCGGTGAGCATGCCGCCCTCGAAGAAGAACTCATACCAGCGACCGTCGTTCATATAGGGGTCGATGGTGCAGTAGTTGCCGTCGTAGACCGCGTTCACGACCACGCTCTTCACGTTCTCCTTGC
>JAZRUD010000218.1:0-4008 GCA_045652385.1 Clostridia bacterium | reverse complement strand
GGTTTCGGGGATACACTTTATACAAGTATAAAGCTTCTTATCCCAATACCCTCTCTCCCAATGCGAAAGGAACGGTTTTACCGTTCCTTTCGCCATTCTATGGGATTTTTTATACTTTATTTCTCCAGCAGCCGGGCTTCCAGGTAGTAGCGTTTCTCGGCGGCCTCGCCCATAGAGAAGGTCTTGCGGGGCAGAGCGCCGTCGTAGACCACGGTGGAGAACAGCTCGCCCTTCTGCATGGTGGGGAGCAGGAAGCCTACGGCGTTGGGCTTTTTTGAGAGGTCCTTCACCACGTCGTCCCCGTGGATGTAGTCCACTTCGCCGCCCAGCTCCTTGAGCACGGCGTCGATGGCGTTCTGCAGCGTACCGACAGCCAGCTGCGCCGCCGGGCCGCTGACTACGAAGGTGCCTTCCACCCCGTCATAGAAGAAGGGGATGATGTGCTTTTCGCCGCCCACGGCTTCGCTGGCTACCGGGAGCACCTGAACGCCTTCGTTCTGCTCCGCCAGCTTCTTGGTCAGCGCGTCGATGAGGATCCGGCCGTTCACGCCGAAGACCACCCGATGGATGGGCTCGAAGACGATGCCATCGTCGTGGACGTTGTTAAGCTCGATCAGGGCGTAGCGGGCGGGATGATCTGCCCGCTCTGTTTCCGGCAGCGCAGCTTTGATCTTCTCCCAGTTGGCCTTGGCAGTGGCCAGGCTGTGGTTGCCGTCGCCCATGGCGAAGAGGAGCACCGGATGATCGCCGTACTTCTTCTCGAAGGCCTCCTTGTCGGCCAGCTTGGTGAGGGCTGCGATGACGTTCTCCACGTCCTTCTCCCCCGCCACCAGACGGCCCCAGATGTGGCCGCCGCCCAGCATGAGATCGGTGTCATAGAGGCAGGGCAGCTCCGCCGCCTTCTCGACCAGAGGCTCGATGACGGTCCGCTCCGGGTCGTCGATCAGCACCAGAATGTGTGGGAGCTCCACCGCGGCGCCCTCCCGGATCTTCAGCCGGGGCGGGATGCGGGAGACGATGGTCCCTTCCGTGGCGCGGATCAGGGTGCCGGAACCCTTGGAATAGTCGTATTCCTCCAGATCCAGAGCCATCACCAGGCCGTGGCGGGTGTTGCCGTTGGCGGTGCGTTCGATGAGCACGAAGCCCTCCGGCTGCTTCTGCAAGATGCCTTTTGCTAAATACTCCTTCATGTTGGCCTTGATGGCGGCGATGCGCTCCGGCTCGTCGGGGCTGCCCAGATACGCCTCCGGCAGGATGAGGTCCAGCGTGGAGGGTGCGTCGCCGATGATCTTCCGGGCTTCCTCCCAATACTCCTTCTGAGAGGTGAACTGATCGCAGGCCACCACGGCCCATTTCATCATATCCGTCCCCTTAGGCGGGAGCATCACTTCCGGAACGAGAACGCCGATAGAGTTGCTGTACTTCTGATTCATGAATTGCTGACCTCGCTTCATACAAGTATTCATTTAGGCACAGGCCTTATGGATATTGTACAATCCCCAAAAACGTTTTGCAACCTTTTCTTACTATATACAAAATGCGGGGCTGGAAAAACCGATCGAAGTATGGTATGGTATATGTGGTAGAAAATGCAAAGGAGTCCCTGTATGGAGACTATCACCCTGTTTGCCCTCATTCTGTTCGCCGTCACCTACGTGGTGATGATGGCCTTTCAAAAGATCCGGCCCCACGCCGCGGTGATCTCCGCGCTCATATTCGTCATAGTGGGTTCCCTGGGGCTGTTCCCCGGTTTTTCGTACTCGCCCCTGGAAGCGCTCAAGGAGATCGACTGGAACGTCATCATGATGATCGTGGGCACCATGGGCACGGTGTATCTGTTCATCGAGTCCAAGATGCCCCAGCTCATGGCGGACGTTCTGGTGGACAAGACCCCCAGCGTCAAGTGGGCGGTTTTGTCCCTGTCCCTGTTCGCCGGGTTCATCTCCGCCTTCGTGGACAACGTGGCCACCGTACTCATGATCGCGCCGGTAGCCCTGGCCATGTGCCGGAAGCTCCACATCTCTCCGGTGGCCCCCATCATCTGCATCGCCGTGTCCAGCAACCTGCAGGGTGCGGCCACGCTGGTGGGCGACACCACCAGCATCCTGCTCGCTAAGGCCGCCAATCTGGACTTTTTGGACTTCTTCGTGGACGAAGGCCGCATGGGCATGTTCTTCGTGGTGGAGCTGGGGGCTCTCATGAGCGCCCTGGTGCTGCTCTTTATGTTCCGCCATGAGAACGATCCTGTGAATATGCACGAACGGACCAAGGTGGAGGACCTGTTCCCCACCTGGCTGCTCCTCGCCACGCTGGTGTGCCTTATCGGCGTATCCTTCATCCCCTACAAGAACGGCGCGCAGCCCGGCCAGTTCTATAAGCCGGACATCACCAACGGTCTCATCTGCGTGGGCTTCTTCGTGATCGGCCTCATTCGGGACCTCATCAAGAACAAGGGCACCGCCACCGTGAAGGGCGCTTTGAAGGAGATCGACTACTACACCATCATCCTGCTCATGGGCCTGTTCGTCATTATCGGCGGCATCTCCCGGGCGGGCGTCATCGACCTTTTAGGCCAGACCATCGCCAAGCTCAACGGCGGCGGCACCCGGGGGGATCTGTTCCTGGTCTACAGCGTGATCGTGTGGGTGTCCGTGCTCCTGTCCGCCTTCATCGACAACATCCCCTACACCACCACCATGCTGCCTGTGGTCGCGGTGCTGGCGGCCGACCTTTCCTCTGCGGGGGGCATGGCCATCAGTCCCAAGCTTTTTTACTACGGCCTCCTCTGCGGCGCCACCCTGGGCGGGAATCTGACCCCCATCGGCGCTTCCGCCAACATCGCGGGCATCGGTATCCTGCGCCGGGAGGGGTACGAGGTGAAGGCCGGGACGTTCATGAAGTTCGGCGTGCCCTTCACCCTGGCTGCGGTGATCACCGGCTATTTGCTGATCTGGTTCATCTGGGCATAGGAGTTTCCCAAAAAGCAAAACGGACACGGTTTCCCCGTGTCCGTTTTTTATTCGGATCCGTCAGCCCCCCGATGTGTACTTGGTCACCAGCTCGTCGATATAGCTTTGCTTCAGGTTGAAGTGTTTTCGAAGATTGTCCAGGGCGTAGGCCGGCCGAGCCTCCATCCACTTTTGGACCTGATCCACGTTTGCCTCCCATTTCGCGTAGGAGGAGGGCCGTTTCCAGCGGGCGATATGCCGCTGCATCTCGGGAGCCATCTCGTCCTTCAGCTCATGGAGGATGCGCACGGCTCGCTCCGGGGCGAAGGTGGTCACCGTAAGCTCCACGTACCGTTCGATGAACTTCTCCCGCCAGCCTTCATTCTGTACCAGCGCCGCCGGAATATAGGTATACAGCGTATCGCTGGCGGTAGGCGTTCCGTCCATGCTGAAAAAGTTTTTGAGCAGGCTGCGCTTCACCGAACCGTCGTTGTAGCCCATGGCGTAATCGAAGTCGTAGAAGATGGCGCGCCAGCGGATAGCGTTGTCCGTGGTATGCCAGTACTTCTGATTGGCCATGTCCCCGTTGCTGAGGTAGATGGAGCAGACCAGATAATCGATGAAGTAGTCCGGGTCAACCCATTGGATGAAGGATTCATACACAGCATCCTTCGAAAGGTTTTTGCTCTTGGCGTAGTTGATGACCCGGGTCCAGTCCGTCTTCGTGCCCTTGACCAGCCGGGAATTGTAGCGGATGATCTCGACCTTGTTCTTGTCGACGCCGAAGTGGCTCTCCAGATAATCGTCGTTCTGGTCCTCGTTGAGATCGTATAAACCGTAGTATTTCCCGTTGATGTACACCGCTACCGGCCGGGTGAGCGCCACGTCGATGTTCAGGCCGAAGCACAGGCGGGCGGCGTAGGAATCCCGGATACGGGCGGAGGAATTGTCCTGCCCGGAGTTGCGGATGCACAGGGAGGTATACTCCCGCCAGCCGTACTCCTTGAAGAACGGATAGGTCACGCTGCCCTGGCCGTATTTCCCTCTGAGATGGATGGTC
>JAZRUD010000217.1:0-6391 GCA_045652385.1 Clostridia bacterium | reverse complement strand
GGACGAACTTTTTGCGGAGCACGTACTCCTCCTTCTTGCCTGCGTTGAAGTTCTGCACGGGGCGGAGGTAGCCTACCACACGGCTCCAGACCTCCGTGGCCTTGCCGCACTCCGGGCAGGAGAAGTGCTCGCCGGAGATATAACCGTGCTCCTCGCAGACGGAGAAGGTGGGCGTGATGGAGATGTAGGGCATCTTGTATTTCGTGAAGATGGTACGGATGAGGTCCTTCACCGTCGCCACGTCGTTGATCCGCTCGCCCAGATACAGGTGCTGGACCGTGCCGCCGGTATACAGGGACTGCAGCTCGTCCTGCAAGTCCATGCACTCGAAGATGTCGTCGGTATATGTGACGGGCAGCTGGGTGCTGTTGGTGTACTGGGGTTCGTCGTGCCCGCTCTGGATGATGTTCGGATATTTCTCCTTGTCGAGGCGGGCCAGGCGATAGCTGGTGCCTTCGGCAGGCGTGGCCTCCAGGTTGTAGCTGTGGCCGGTCTCCTCCTGGAACTCCACCATGAGATCCCGCAAAAAATGCATGACTTCCAAAGAGAATGCGAGACCTTCCCTGCTGCCGATGTCCTTGCCCAGGAAATTGAGGCACGCTTCGTTCATGCCCACCAGGCCGATGGTGTTGAAGTGGTTGAACCAGTATTCTCCGGTCCGCATCTTCACGTTCCGAAGGTAGTGGGCGGAGTACGGGTAGAGGCCCCGGTCCGTCTGGTGCTCGATGATCTTGCGCTTGATCTCCAAAGAGACCTTGCCCAGCTCCGCCACGCGCTTGAGACGGGCGAAGAAGTCCTCCTTGTTGGTGGCAAGATAGCCGATGCGGGGCAGGTTGACGGTGTACACGCCGATACTGCCCGTCATAGGGTTGCTGCCGAAGAGGCCGCCGCCCCGCTTGCGAAGCTCCCGCTTGTCGAGCCGCAGCCGGCAGCACATGCTCACCGCGTCCTCCGGAGACAGATCGGAGTTCACGTAGTTGGCGAAGTAAGGTATTCCGTACTTGCAGGTGATCTCCATGAAGCTGTTGACCACGGGGCTGTCCCAGTCGAAGTCCCTGGTGATGTTGATGGTGGGGATGGGGAACGTGAACACCCGGCCCTTGGAATCCCCCTCCAGCATAACGGCGCAGAAGGCCTGGTTGAAAAGGTCCATTTCTTTTTGGAAATCGCCGTAGGTCCTGTCCTTATACTCACCGCCGATGATGACGGGCTCCTCCCGCAGGGTCTTGGGCACCTTGATATCGAAGGTCAGGTTGGAAAAGGGGCACTGGAAGCCCACGCGGGTGGGCACGTTGATATTGAAAACGAACTCCTGCAGGCACTGTTTCACCTGCTCGAAGGTCATATTGTCATAGTAGATGAAGGGGGCGCAGTAGGTGTCGAAGGAGGACCAGGCCTGAGCGCCGGCGGTCTCGCCCTGGGTGGTGAAGGTGGAGTTGACCACCTGACCGAGGAAGGAGCGAAGGTGCTTGGCGGGGCTCGATTCCACCTTGCCCTCCACGCCGCCGAAGCCGTCCATGAGAAGCTGGCGAAGGTCCCAGCCCGCGCAGTAGGGGCCGAAGAAGCCCAGGTCGTGGATGTGAGCGTCGCCGGATTCGTGAGCCTGACGCACGTCCTCAGGGTACACCTTGTAAAGCCAGTATTTCTTGGTGAAGGACTCCCGGACGTAATTGTTGAGGCCGTTGACGCTGCGCTGCATGTTGGCGTTTTCCTTGGTGCCCCAATCCTTGTCGTCCAGATAGTCGGCGAACATGTCGATAGTAGCGCCGATCATGGCGTTGATCTCTCGGGTGGCCCGGCGCTTCTCCCGATAGAGGATGTAAGCTTTGGCGGTTTTGGCGTGTCCATTCTCGATGAGGACCTTCTCCACCGCGTCCTGGATATCTTCCACCTCGGGGATGGCGTCCGTGAAGCGGTCGGATACGATCTCCACCACCTGATCGGCCAGATCTTCGGCGATGGCCTCGTTGGTGCCGCCCACGGCTTTGGCCGCCTTCCATATGGCGTTTTTGATCTTTTCCTGATCGAAGGATTCGATGCGTCCGTCACGCTTTTTGATCTGTCGAATCATACGCCCCTCCTGCTGTATCCTTGCAGCTGCAGTATACCTACTGCAATATGTAGTGTCAACCGCCCGAAATGAATACAAGATCTTGCTCGCATTTTTGGTATGCGATGAATAAACCCTGTGGAAAAATCCAAAAGCGGCCCCCAAAAGGCGGGCCGCCGCGGTTTTGGATATTCATATGTGCCTGTGACTATTCAGTCAGGATTGCATAGGGTTTGAATGCTTGTGAGTATCTATAAATAATGTTTAAGGAGCGTTCAAAAATGATTCATGGCTCATTCAATTTTCTGTCATGGCTCATTCAACATGTTGTGACCGGCCTGTGAACGGGTCACAAGGGCCTGTGTCGTTACCCCAAAAGGCGCTCGATCTCCGATCGCCCTTCGCGATACAATCGCTCCTCGTCCACGCCCAAAAGGATTCCTCTTTGAACCGTAAGTTCTCCGTTCACAAAGACCATGTCGCAGGGCTTGTGATACCCCACGTTCCCAAAGAGGTCCTTGGGGTCCAGCTCCGCGCAGAGAAGATCCGGCTGCTCCTTTTGGATCAGGAAGCAGTCTGCCCGCTTCCCTTCCTCGATGGAGCCGATGTCGGTCCTGCCTAAAAGGGCGGCGCTGCCCCGGGTAGCCATCTTCAAAAGCTCGTAGCCCGTGGGCGCCAGTTCGCCCCAGGTGAGGCGGTGCAGCAGAAAGGCGGTCCTGATCTCGTCCATCATGTTGCTCCCGTCGTTGCTGGCGGACCCGTCCACGGCCAGCCCCACCTTCACGCCCCGTTTGAGCATGTCCGGCACCCGGCAGACGCCGCTGTGAAGCTTCATGTTTGAATTGGGGCAGTGGGCTACGCCGGTCCCCGTGTCAGCCATCAGGTCCAGCTCTTCATCGTTCATGTGGATGCCGTGGGCGTACCATACGTCGCTGCCCACCCAGCCAAGGGACTCCATATAAGTTACAGGCCGCATGCCGAAGCGGGACAGGGTATAGTCCTCCTCGTCCTTGGTCTCGCCCACGTGGGTGTGGAGACGAACGCCGTAGGTTCGTGCCAGCTTGGCGCTCTCCCGCATGAGATCGCCGCTGACGGAGAAGGGCGAACAGGGGGCCAGAACGATGTCGTGCATATGATCCTTATCGGGATGATGCCAGACCTCGATAAGCCTTTGGCTGTCCGCCAGGATCTCGTCGATGGTCTGGACCACGCTGTCCGGCGGCAAGCCTCCGTCCTTCTTGGAAAGGTCCATGCTGCCCCTGGATGCCACGAAGCGGATGCCCAGAGCGTCAGCCGCTTCCATCTGTCGGGCGATCAGGTCGCCCACGCCTTGGGGAAAGACGTAGTGATGGTCGAAGCAGGTGGTACAGCCGTAGCGCATGAGCTCGCCCATGGCCGCCAGGGAGGAGAGATAGACCGTTTTCTCGCTTAGGTTCTTCCAAATCTCGTACAGGGTTTTGAGCCAGTCGAAGAGCTCCATGCCCTGGACTACAGCAAGGCTCCGGGTAAAATACTGATAGAGATGGTGGTGGGTATTGACGAACCCGGGATACAGGAGCATCCCCGTGCAGTCGAAGGCCTGATCCGCAGTTTCGTTCATTGGGCCGATCCTTTCGATTAACCCGTCTTTGAACCATACGTCCGTATTCCGATACACCCGATCCCCCCTGTCGCAGGAGATCACGGCGCCCACATTCTTCAGCAGCGTGCGCATGTTTTCACCCTCCATTCTATACGGAAGTATACCATAGGACAGAGGCTCGATTTTAGGCTTGTTTTATGGATGACGCCTTGGTATAATAAAATAGTTTTGGAGGAGAGAAAATGATCGAATTCAAAGGCGTAAGATTCCGATACGACAACGAGGGGCCGGAGGCGCTCAAAGGCATAGACCTTTCCATCCCCGAAGGCATCTTCCTGGTGGTGGCCGGCCATAACGGCAGCGGCAAAAGCACCCTGTCGAAGCATATCAACGGTCTGCTGCTCCCCACGGAGGGACAGGTGCTGGTAAACGGCCTGAACACGCGGAACGAGGACGACCTGCTGGCTATCCGGCAACAGGTGGGCATGGTGTTCCAGAACCCTGACAATCAACTGGTCACCACCATCGTGGAGGAAGACGTGGCCTTCGGTCCGGAAAACCTGGGCATCCCTTCCCCCGAGATCCGCGTCCGGGTGGACGAAGCGCTGAAAAAGGTCGGCATGACCGCCTACGCCGAGAGCGCTGCCCATCGGCTTTCCGGCGGCCAGAAGCAGCGGATCGCCATCGCCGGGATGCTGGCCATGGAGCCGAGGATCCTGGTGCTGGACGAAGCCACCGCCATGCTGGACCCCAAGGGTCGAGAGGAGCTGCTCCAAACGGTCTATGAGCTGAACCGAAAGAACGGCATGACCGTCATCATGATCACCCAGTATATGGAGGAAGCAGTCATGGCGGATCGGGTGGTGGTCATGAACGGCGGCGAGATCGTCATGGACGACGTGCCAACAAACATCTTTTGCCGAGGGGACGAGCTCAGGGATCTGGGCCTGGACGTGCCGGAGATCGTGCGCATCCGGGAGGACCTGGAAAAAGCAGGCGTCGCCCTCCCCCATTCCGTGTTGACCGACGAACAGCTTGCGGAGGCCCTATGCCCATTGTTATAGATCATCTCTGCCATACCTATTTCGACGGAGCCACGTCCAATCCCGTACTGAAGGGTATTTCTCTGGAGATACGCGAGGGCGAGTTTTTGTCCATCATCGGTCACACCGGCTGCGGCAAGACCACCCTGGTCCAGCATCTCAACGGATTGCTGCTCCCCACCTCCGGCAAGGTGCTGGTGGACGGCCTCGATACGGCAGACAAGAAGCAGCGGCCCGGTATCCGCGCCCTGGTAGGCATGGTGTTCCAATACCCTGAGTATCAGCTCTTCGCGGACACGGTCCGGGAGGACGTGGGCTTCGGTCCGAAGAACATGAAGTTATCCGAGGAGGAGATCGCCCTCAGGGTCAGCGAGGCCATGGCCATGGTCGGATTGTCCATGGACCAGTTCGGGGAAAAGTCTCCCTTCGAGCTGTCCGGCGGCGAAAAGCGTCGGGCGGCTTTGGCAGGCATCATAGCCATGCGTCCCAAGTACCTGGTGCTGGACGAGCCCATGGCCGGTCTCGATCCCCAGGGACGGCAGACCATCCTCGGGATGCTGGAAAAGCTTCGGCAGGACACAGGCTGCAGCATCATCATGGTTTCTCATTCCATGGAGGACGTGGCCCGACACGCGGACCGCATCCTGGTCATGGACCATGGGGAAATCAAGTATCTGGACACCCCCGGAGTCGTCTTCTCCCACAGCGAGGACCTCTCCGAAATGGGGCTTTCCCTGCCCGCCCCCTGCCGGGTGGCGGCGTTGCTCAGGAAACAGGGCGTGGATGCCCCTCAGGACATCTGCACCCGGGAGGACCTTGAAGCATATCTGTTGAGGAGGCTGAAGGCATGACGGACATCACCTTGGGCCAATTCATCCCCGGCAATTCCTGTATCCACCGGCTGGACCCCCGCACGAAGATCGTGCTGATGCTGGTCTATATCGTCATGGTGTTTTTGGTAAAGTCGCTGGACCTGTTCCTCGTGCCTCTTGCCTATGTGCTGCTGTGCCTGTGGCTCGGACAGATCTCCTTCGGCTACTTCGGCAAGGCCGTTAAGCCCATCCGCTTTCTTCTGGTGTTCATGTTCCTGCTGAACCTTTTCATCACGCCCGGGGAAACGGTGCTCTTCAGCTGGAAGTTCATCAAGATCACGGAGGAAGGGCTGCTGCAGGCGGTGTTTATCTCCCTGCGGCTCATCTTGCTGGTGACGGGCGCCTCCATCATGACCCTTACCACCTCCCCCATCGCTTTGACGGACGGCCTGGAGCGGATGCTCTCGCCCCTGAAGGTATTCAAGTTTCCCGCCCATGAGCTGGCCATGATGATGACCATCGCCCTTCGGTTCATCCCCACCCTCATGGAGGAGGCGGACAAGATCCGTAAGGCCCAGATGGCTCGAGGCGCGGACTTCGAATCGGGCAACATCATCGCCCGGGCCAAGGCCATGATCCCTATTTTGATCCCCCTGTTCGTCTCCGCATTCCGGCGGGCAGACGAGCTCGCTATGGCCATGGAGTCCCGCTGCTACCACGGTGGCGAGGGCCGGACCAAGCTCCACAAGCTGAAGCTGGGTCGGAACGACCTCGTAGCCGCGCTGGTGACTGCGGCCTTCCTGGCCCTGATCCTGATCGTGCAGGGGCTGTTCCCGGGGCTCGTGTAAGATGCGGCGCATACGGACCATAATCGCATACGACGGCACGGACTACGTAGGCTGGC
>JAZRUD010000216.1:0-3063 GCA_045652385.1 Clostridia bacterium | reverse complement strand
CCCCTACAATCCGCCCAAGTTCTGCCCTGAGTGCGGCGATCCCTTCAACGACGGCGACATCGTGAAATAACCCCTAAAGACCCTTCGACCCCGGCCCATTCCGGCCGGGGTCTGTTTATCAGGCTGTCAGCAAAGGATGGCAGAAGCCGTTTTTTCATGTCCGAGCTATAGTACGCTATGCGAAGGACCGAAAAAGCGGCTAATTTGCGGCATTTAATTGGGAAAGGACGCAGCCATGCGTCCTTTCTTCCTATATTCTTTCTTTCCCTTTCCCTGGCGCAAATGGTCTGCCGCCTTTTTCAACGGCCTGTATCCAACAAACTGTATATTTTCGGCGAACCGTCCAACTGTCCCATAAACGGACAGACAGGCGAGGACGGTTTTGCTATACTGGCGACAGGAAAAAGAGAGGGAGGTGAGCGCGATGCAGCTCGATTTACGACACGCGGCGGAACAGAATGCGAAACGGTACAGGGAGAATCTGAGTTATCTTCGGGGCTACGAAGCCGCGGCCGCCGCAGACCGGCCTCTCTCGCCCAAGTACGCCGAGAAAGCCGGCTGGGTCTGGGCCGTGGAGCGGGTCCGGGCGGACCTGAAACGGAAGGAGCCCGAGAAGGAACGGTTCTTCGCCCGGCTCTATCACCTGGACGCCCCCTGCTCCGGGAACGTGAGCCGCAGAGGCGAGATCCTGAAGCTGTCCATGGAACTGAACGTGAGCCCGTCCACCCTGTACAAGTGGCGGGAGATGATCCTGGCGGACCTGCTGATGGCGGCGGTCCAGGCGGGGGTGCTGCGGCCGTTTTAGCGGGGACTTGCCATCCGCCCCGGGACCGGGTATACTGTTTGTAAGACAGGGCAGGAGGACAGCGGCATGGTGCATATCGGCAACGACTGGGACGAGCGTCTCGAGGGCGAGTTCGACAAGCCCTATTATCAGCAGCTGCGGCAGTTCCTCATCGAGGAGTACCGGCATCACGTGGTGTACCCGGACATGCACGACATCTTCAACGCCCTCAAGTACACCTCCTTCGCCGACACCAAGGTGGTGATCCTGGGCCAGGACCCGTATCACGGCCCCGGCCAGGCCCACGGGCTCTGCTTCTCGGTGCAGAAGGGGGTGGAGCCGCCCCCGTCCCTCCAAAATATCTTCAAGGAGCTCATGAGCGACGTGGGCATCGCCCGGCCGGAACACGGGGAGCTGACCTGCTGGGCCAGGCAGGGGGTGCTGCTCCTCAACGCGGTGCTGACCGTCCGGGAGCACGAGCCCAACAGCCACAAGGGCAAGGGCTGGGAGATCTTGACGGATCGGATCATCTCGGAGCTGAACGACAAGCAGACGCCCGTGGTGTTCCTCCTCTGGGGCGCCAACGCCCGGAGCAAGAAATCGCTCATCACGAACCCCCTCCACGTGAAGCTGGAGACCGTGCATCCCAGCCCCCTCTCCGCCTACAACGGGTTCTTCGGCTGCAAGCACTTCTCCAAAGCGAACGCCATCCTGGAGGCGTCGGGGCAGACGGCGATCGACTGGAACGTAGTTTAGTTTTTCTTTCAGCGAAAAAGCGGCGCAAATCGTACAGCCCAAATGAAGCTCTTCAGCTGCATCTTTCTTTCAGGAAAAAGTGCCGGCTTCCAATAAAACCTATGAAAGGACTCCGCTATGACTAAGATCGAAACCAACAAAGCGCCCGGGGCCATCGGCCCCTACAGCCAGGGCATGGTCACGGGCAGGCTGGTGTTCACCTCCGGCCAGATCCCCCTGGACCCCATCACTGGTGCCATCGTGGGCGAGACCATCGAAGAACAGAGCGAGCAGGCTTTGAAGAACCTGCAGGCGGTGCTGGAGGCCGGCGGCGCCAGCCTTGAATCCGTGGTGAAGACCACCTGCTTCCTCTCCGACATGGGGAACTTCGCCGCCTTCAACGGGGTCTACGCCAAATTCTTCACCGGCGACTGCCCCGCCCGCTCCTGCGTGGCGGTGAAGACCCTGCCCAAAAACGTGCTGGTAGAAGTCGAAGCCGTCGCGGAAGCGCTGTAACCCCTGACCCCTAAGGAGGGACCCCCTATGGAATGGCTGGTATTGGGCTTGTTTTGCGGCGGGCTGATCCTGTGTCTGCTGCTGGACTGGTCCATCCTCTATGCCCTTTTGGCGGGGCTCCTTCTCTTTTTGCTCTACGGACGGCTAAAGGGCTTCGGCTGGAAGGAGCTGCTGAAGATGGCCCTCGCCGGCGTGAAGGCGGTGAAAAATATCCTTATCACCTTCCTGCTCATCGGCGTGCTGACAGCCCTCTGGCGGGCGGCGGGGACCATCCCCGTCATCGTCTCCTACGCTGCCCGGCTCATCCGGCCCGGCGTGTTCCTGCTCATGGCCTTCCTGCTGAACGCAGGCGTGTCCGTGCTCACGGGCACCTCCTTCGGCACGGCGGCCACCATGGGCGTCATCTGCGCCACCATGGGCGGGGTCATGGGCGTGCCGGTGGTGCTGACCGGCGGCGCGGTCCTCGCCGGCGCTTTCTTCGGCGACCGCTGCTCCCCCGTGTCCACCAGCGCCCTGCTGGTGAGCGAGCTCACCAAGACCAGCATCTTCGACAACATAAAGCGGATGGTCAAAACGGCTCTGGTGCCGTTTTTGGCGTCCTGCGCCGTCTACGCCCTGCTGGGGCTCCTGACCCCTCACAGCGAGGGGACCATGGACCTTTCCGCCCTCTTTTCCCGGGAGTTCTCCCTGAGCCTGTGGGCGGTGATCCCGGCTGCGGTCATCCTGGCGCTGTCGCTCCTGCGGGTGAACGTGAAGCTGGCTATGGCCGCCAGCATCCTGTCCGCCGTGCCTGTGTGCTTCCTGCTCCAAGGCCATGAACCACTGTCCCTGGTGAAAATCGCGCTGGCGGGGTTCACCGCCGCGGACGCCCAGGTGGGCGCCATGCTGGACGGCGGCGGCGTCACTTCCATGCTGCGGGTGGGCGCCATCGTGTGCATCTCGTCCTCCTACTCGGTCCTGTTCCAGAAAACAGGCCTTTTGGACCGGGTCAAGGGCGCCATCGGACGCCTGGCCCGGCGCACCGGCCC
>JAZRUD010000215.1:0-4162 GCA_045652385.1 Clostridia bacterium | reverse complement strand
GCTGCTCAGGGCCTCGGGTCCGCTCCGCGTCCCCTCGGCCCTCCGCCTCGCTTCGCTCGTTGGCCAGGGTCGCGTGCTGCCGCTTGTGGTCTCAGCTGGCCACGAGGATCACAAAACCAAGGCCCCACTTGAGTGAAATGTGTTGACAATGTGTGTCCTCGTGTGGTACGATGGACTCATCTTGAAATAAGGAGGTGGCCAGACATGGCGTATACATCACAAGGGATCGTCTTCGAGGCGGGCGGTGATACGTACGCTCTCGAGAAGGAGGCGGGCTCGTGGGTCGTCCGATGGGTGGACGGTCCCCACTTCGACCGGCTCCCGCGTACGACCTGTACAAGGAAGAACCGGACCGGAAAAGAATATCTACAGTTCACCCGGAGAAAACTTCCGGGAGAGGGCCGGAAGGTCCTCTGTGTTCCCGCGCGAGCGGTGAAGGAATGGGAGGTGCTGTATGGCAAGGCGGAAGGATGACTGGATTGAGATCACCACGGGCGCGGAGCTCGTGGAGGAGGTTGAGCGGCTGGCCAAGAGAGCAAACCAGCGTCTCCGGCAGATCGAGAAGAGCGGGCTCGCGGAATCCTCGGCGGCCTACCGTGCCGTCGAGCGCCGGGTCTATGACAATCAGGCCGGGTACCAGACCTCGAGACAGGGGAACATCGGCTTCTCCCGAAGGTTCAAGGGAATGGCCCGCGGGGCCCTCGTAAAGTTAAAGAAGGAGCTGTCTTCCTTCCTCGGTACCACGACCTCGACGGTTACCGGTTACAAGAGAGCTCAGGAGCGGTCGTATCAGACCTACAAAAAGCGGTACGGCTCGACGATGAGCAAAGCGGAGTACAAGCGCTTCTGGGGGTCGGAGAGCGTAAAGACCTTCGGATATACCAGTATCCTCCGCGTGATGAAGACAACCGGGAAGAGCTTTTCCCAGATTGAGAAGACAATGAACCAGGCGATCCGCGATCAGGAGAACCAGCAAACGGTCCTCGGTACCAAGAACCTCATCGCGAGGGTTCAGGTGGCTGAGAAGAAGGGAAAACGAAAGAGGTAATTATGGCACTTGAGCTTGTAAGAATGGAACGACCGAAGATCTCGTCTGTACTTGCGGGCACCAAGCACAAGCCTCCGCTTCTGACGGAAGCCATCTACCTCGACACGGAAACCTCGAACAATTACAACGCGGACACCGGGGAGGGGTACACCTGGATGTACCAGTGGGCCTTCCGCTGGTGCCGGGAGACGGCCTACGGCCGGACCCCGGAGCAGCTCTTCGAAGCTCTCGAGCGCGTGGACCGGGCGAACGGTCTCTCGCGGGAGGGGATCCAGTGCGTGATCTATATCCACAATGCGAGCTATGACCTTTCCTATCTTATGCCCTACTTCCGGGACCGGTACGGTCTCGGGAAGATCCTGGCAACGGCAGCACACAAGATCATCACCTTTGAGAGTGGTCCGTGGTTGGTGCGCTGTACGTACTACCTCTCTAACCGTTCCTTATATAAGTGGGGCGCGGACCTTCAGATCCGGCATGGGAAAAAGAAGGGCCTGATCGACTACAGCGTCCGACGGTACCAGGACAGTCTTTTGTGCCGGAAGGATTGGGTGTATCAGATTTATGATGTCATCGCCCTCGAGGAGTGCGTGCTGGCGGAGATGACGGCGGAACAGGACAACTTAAAGTCCATCCCGCTGACGTCGACCGGTTACGTACGAAGAGACGGAAGACGACTGGCCAAGGCGGACAAAAACGAGCGCAAGGAGTTCCTGAAGACCCGGATGGATATGGAAGTGTACCAGGCCAACCGCTTCTCATTTTCGGGAGGTCTTGTGCATGGCAACCGGTTCGTTGCGGGTGAGATCGTGGAGGATGACATCGACCACTATGATTTCCGAAGCGACTATCCGTCCCAGGAGCGGGCAAGGATCCTCGGGTTTCCGGAGGGGCCGTGGGAGAAGTATTACGAGTACGACGTGGGAACGACGTGCACCTGGCAGGAGCTGGATGATCTCCGGGCGGAAAACTGTGAGCTCATCACAGTGCTGCTCGGCCCAGTGGAGATCAAACCGGGAGAGACGCTTCCCTATTTACAGGAGAGCAAATGTCTTCTCGGCGCCGACACTTCCTATAAGAGTGTCGTGGTGGACAACGGGCGGGTCCTGAAGAGTTCCGGCTATACGTGCGTGACGTTTACCGAGCTCGACTGGGAGATCCTACGGAAGCAGTATCACATGCCGGACATGAAGATCTTGCGGGTGTTCCTCTCGAGGCGCGGTCCGATCCCGCCGTATCTGAAGATACTGATCGATCACTACTATAAGGAAAAGAGCCGCCTGAAGGATCTGGCGGCGTCGTTACCGGAGGGACCGGAAAAGGAAGATATCGAGATCTCACTGACCAAAGCCAAGAACCGGTTAAACGGTATCTACGGTATGTGCGCGACGGATCCGGTACGTCTGGAGTTTTCCGTGGACCCGGAGACCTGGGAGTGGGACCACACGGAGCTCACGAGTGAGCTGGTGACGGAGAAGCTCGAGGAGTTTTACAAGAACCGCAACAATTTCATGAGGTACAGTATCGGCGTATACACGACGGCGTGGGCGCGGTGGGACATTATGTATTTTTATTGGCTCATCGGCCCGGAGCGCTTCCTGTATGCCGACACAGACAGTATCTTCTTCCGGTCTTCCGAGAAGATCCGGGAGCGGATCGCGGAAGAGAACCGGAAGCGGGAAGAGGCAGCGATCAGAAACGGAGCCTTTATCGAGTACGACGGGAAGCGCGTCACCTATGACGCCTTCGAGACCGAGAAGTATAACAAAAAGCCCGAGCGGATCAAACGCTTTGTCTTCCTCCACGCGAAGGCGTACGCCTATGAGCGGGATGATGACAGCATGAAGATCACGGTCGCGGGCGTTGCAAAATCCGATGGTAAGAAAACGACCAGAGAGAAAGAGCTCGGGTCGCTGGAGAATTTCAAGGCGGGGTTTGTGTTCCGGAAATGCGGCAGCACTGCTGCCGTGTACCTGGTCGGGGAGCCCGAGATCGTGACGGTCGAGGGGCACCGGATCAGTACGGCCGGAGGGTGCGTGCTGGTACCGACGACGAAGACCTTGCACGATGAGTTCAACCGGGACACGGACTTCGGGTATTTTGAAGAATTAAGCAAACGGGAGGTTTTAGGAGTATGAAGGTTGCAAAGCTAAAAGCATGGCTCGCAAATAAAGATGACGACGCGGAAGTGATGGTCGAGGTTTACGACAACGCCCGCGAGAAGTCATCCGGTCCTTGCTCGTGGATACTGGGAATCGATGACACGATCATCGGAGACCCTAAGCAGGTTATTCTGTATGGAAAGAAGGAGAAAAACAAATGACAATTAAGGAAGCCAGAGAGAAGCGGAAGGAGCTCGACCGCTTCATCAAAGAATATGAGAGCGGTATGTTTTTAAAACATGAGTTCCTCCAGGCGGAGTGGTATCCGGTCCGCCTGCCGGAGGGCGACATCATCAAGTTCCGGGTGAAGCTGTACGCCCAGCACATGTGGCGGACGATCTTCTATGCGGATGGCGCGAAGCAGGCCGTCGCTGATCTGGAGAGCTTGCGGGACGCGATCGAGGATTTTCTCACGGACTTCCGTCCGTGGGCAGAGCAGAAGGAGGCGGAGTATGAGCATGAGTAAAACACAGGCTTACAATATCTGTAAGCATATCAGGGAGATCATGAAGGACCGGCACGGAAGCGACAGTTCCTACGTGGAGGCACTTAGTATTGTAATTGACCGTGAAGAGCAGCCGGACAAGTGGAAGTTTCTCGGCTTCAATGGATTCGGAGAGGAGATCTGGGTGCATGTGGGGTGTGATGACACGTCGTGGTCGGACTATCCCTCTGATTACTGCCCTTACTGTGGGAAAAGAATGGAATAAGGAGGAATAACATGGCGAAACTGAGGTACATTGAAAACAAAGAAGAGTACGGGATCGCCTACGACTGGGGAGCGATCCGGAGGGCCTTCCGGGCCCACAAGTGACCTCCCCAGTATTCCTCGCCGATCGACACGCCCTGGGAGACCTGTGCGTATGACGTCGAGATGTCGAGCCGCTCGACCGGCAAGACGACCATGGCGATCCTGTGGGGCATGACCATAAGGAAATTATACCCGGGATTC
>JAZRUD010000214.1:0-4823 GCA_045652385.1 Clostridia bacterium | reverse complement strand
GATGCCGGCGTTGGCGAAGACCTCCAGGTGGTCCGTCCGGTCGATCTTGGTGACAGTCTTGGGCACCTTCAGGTAGTTGGCGAACATGGAGATGGTCAGATTCTCCTCGTCGAAGCCGGTGAGGGCCAGCACCGCGTCGGTGTCCTTCACGCCCTCCTCCAGCAGCACCTCCTGCAAAGACCCGTTGCCGCAGATGATGGTGGTTTCAGGCAGCATCTCGGTGAGGAGCCTGCACTTTTGCACGTCGTTGTCGATGATGGTGACGCGGATCTTGTTCCGAAGGAGCATCCGGGCCACGTGGATGGCGATGCGGCTGCCGCCCACGATCATGACCTTGCGGATGCTGGGGGTGGAGAGCTTGAGATCGCCCATGAACCGGACCAGACCCGAGGCCTCAGCGGTGATGGAGATGCGGTCGTTCCCCTGGAGGACGAAGTTGCCGTCGGGGATGGTGACCTCGCCCTGGCGCTCCACGGCGCAGATCAGGGCCTTCTCGTCGGTGATCCGCCTGAGGTCCATGAGCTTGAGACCGTCCAGCCTGCTGCCGGGGGCCACCTTCAGCTCCACCAGCTCCGCCTTGTCCCGCAGGAAGGTCTCCCGCTTCAAAAAGGCGGGGAAGCGGAGGATGCGGAAGATCTCTCTAGCGCAGGTGAGCTCCGGGTTGATGGAGAGGGAGATATGGAACTCGTCCTTCAGCAGCCGAAGATCGCTGTCGTATTCCGGGTTCCGTACCCGGGCGATGGTGTTGCGGGTGCCCAGCTTGCGGGCCACCATGCAGCTCAACAGGTTGACCTCGTCGCTGTCCGTACAGGCGACGAGCAGGTCCGCCTTGGACGCGCCCGCCTCCTCCAGTACGGAGGCCGCGGCGCCGTTGCCGCAGAGCGTGGCCACGTCCAGCGTCTCCTGGAGCTTCTTGAGCACCTCGGCGTCGTTGTCGATGGTGACGATGTCGTGGCCTTCGGCGCATAGTTGGGACGAGAGGGTGGTCCCCACCTTGCCCTGGCCGACTACGATGATGAACATAGATTTGCCCCCATGTTGCAGTAGATTTTATATATATTACCATATCCCGGTATTTTTGGCAACTTCCCCTTGCCAGCGTTCAAGGAAAATTCATTTGACGGCCCCGGGGGACCGGGCTACAATGAAGCCGAAATCACACGAAAAAAGGAAGGAATCGTCATGCAGATCGTGGTCCTGGACGCAAAGACCCTGAAGGTGGAGGAGCTGGATCTCTCCCCCTGGCGAGCTTTGGGCACCCTGTCCCTCTACGATCGGACGGACCCCATGCTGGTCCCCCAGCGGCTGCGGGGCGCGGACGTGGTGCTGACCAACAAAGTCAGGCTCACCGCCGAGATCCTCCGGGGGGCTCCGTCGGTAAAGATGATCGGGGTCCTGGCCACAGGCTACGACGTGGTGGACGTGAAGGCCGCCCGCGCCCTGGGCATCCCGGTGTGCAACGTGCCGGGGTACGCCGCCGGCGGCGTGACCGAGAGCGTGTTCGGCTTCCTGCTGGAGATGACCCGCCGCACCTATCAGAGCACCGCCCGCATCCGAAAGGGGGCCTGGACCGCCTGCCCGGAGTTCTGCTGGTGGGAGAAGACCCCCATGGCCCTGGAGGGGAAGACCCTGGGTGTGGTGGGCTGCGGGGCCATCGGGTCCCGGGTGGCGGCTGTGGGCCGGGCCTTCGGCATGGAGGTCCTGGGCTATGCCCGCCACGAGCACCCGGATTTCCCCGGGACACAGGTGACGCTGGACGATCTTTTGGTCGCGTCGGACGTGATCAGCCTCCATTGCCCGGCCACCGCCGAGAATATAGGGTTCATAAACGCGGAGACCATCCAAAAGATGAAGGACGGGGCGCTGCTCATCAACACCGCCCGGGGATCCCTGGTGAACGAAGGGGACGTGGCGGCCGCCCTCGCCTCCGGGAAGCTGGGGGGCTACGGCGCGGACGTGGTGAGCCGGGAGCCCATCGACATCCATAACCCCCTCCTGAAAGCGCCCAACTGCTACCTTACGGGCCACTCCGCCTGGGCCAGCGTCCCCGCCCGCCAAAGGATCGTGGACGTCACGGCGGACAGCATCCAGGGCGTATTGGAAGGTAAGCCAGTAAATGTCGTAAACTGACCCCCTTATCCCATATAAAGTTCTTTGGGCCTGCACCCTTTCTTGCAAGAAAGGGTGCGAGCTTTTTTTTCGTTCCTTAAAAAACTCTTGTCAAAAACCGGCGCAAAGGGTATGATATACATATCTATAATCGGGGTTTGGTATCCATGCTGCTCTTGAGTGAAAGAACGCTGCGGGCCTGCCGCCTGAACGGGCGGGAGGCTGTAGTCTGTGCTTTCTCCGGCGGCCCCGACCCCACGGCCCTGCTGCTGGAATGGAAGCGGCTTCGGGACGAGGGCACCGTCGGCCCCCTGTACGCGGCTCATTTCGAACACGGCATCCGGGGCGAGGAGGCTCGGGCGGATCGGGATTTCTGCCGGAAACTGTGCCTCGATCTGGGCGTGCCCCTGTTCAGCGAAGGCGCGGACGTGCCCGCCTATGCGAAGGCGGAGGGCCTGTCCCTGGAGACGGCGGCCCGGCAGCTTAGATACGCTTTTTTGCGGCGGCTCAAGACTGCTCTGGGCGCGGAAGTCATCGCCCTGGGTCACCATCGGGACGACCAGGCGGAGACGGTGCTCCTGCATCTCGTCCGCGGCAGCGGCAGGAAGGGCCCCACGGGCATGGCCTTTCGAAGCGGCGACCTCGTCCGTCCCCTTTTGGACGTGGGGAAGGACGATATCCTGGTTTTCCTGGCGGAGCGGGACCAGCCCTATCGGCTGGACAGCACCAACGCTCTGACCGACGCCGCCAGAAATCGGCTCCGGCAGGGGGGCATGGAGGCCCTCAAGGCCGTCAATCCTCGGGCGGCGGAACATATCGCGGCCT
The DNA here is from genome assembly GCA_045652385.1 of Clostridia bacterium. Lineage (GTDB taxonomy): Bacteria > Bacillota > Clostridia > Christensenellales > CAG-138 > RUG472. Next base: position 1,889 of record JAZRUD010000214.1, on the reverse strand, counting down.
GCGCGGACCGGCTCCGGGCGGAGGACGAATTTCTGGACGACCTGGCCCGGCAGGCTTTGACCGAAGCCCACGGCAGCCGCAGCGCCCTTGCGAAGCTCCCGTCCGTGCTGCGGAACCGGGCGGCGCTGCTGCTCCTTCGTTCGATCACGGACGACTTCACCGAGGCGGACGTGGATCGGCTCGTCGAGGTCTTTTCCCAGCCTTCGGGCCGGACGGCGTCCCTCAGAGGGAACCTGATCGCCCGGGCAGAGGGGGACCGGCTCTCCATCGGCCCCGCGACGGCGGCGGAAGCCTTTGCTGCCGAACTGACCCCGGGTCGACTCGTGACCACCCCCTGGGGCGTCTACGAAGCCCGATGGGCGCCAAAGGCCGCCATTCCCTGTCCGGCTGACGAAGCGTATCTGGACGGGGACAGGATCGTCGGGGGGCTGACGTTGCGGCAGGCCCGGGTGGGGGAACGGTTCGTGCCCCTGGGCATGGCAGGCAGCAAGCTTTTGTCGGACTACTACACGGACCGGAAGCTGTACGGGAAGGCCCGGCAGACGCCTCTCGTATGCGACGGGGAGGGGCCCCTGTTCGTCCCCGGCGGCACGGTGGCGGATCGGGCGAAAATCACAGAAGGGACCAAGCATATTCTACATATCATCTTTACGAAGGGGGAAGAAAGGCATGAAGAAATGGGGACCTGAATTCATGAACAAGGACATCGCCGAGGTGCTGATCAGCGAAGAGCAGATCAAAGCGCGGGTGAAGGAGCTGGGCGATCAGATCAGCCGGGAGTACGCGGGCAAGGAAGTGATCCTGCTGTGCGTTCTCAAGGGGGCCTGCGTGTTCTTCACGGACCTGGCTCGCGCCCTGAGCATCCATCTCAAGATGGACTTCATGAGCATCTCCAGCTACGGCGACGCCCAGAAGACCAGCGGCATCGTCCGCATCAACAAGGACATGGACAGCAGCATCACCGGTAAGCACGTGATCATCGCGGAGGACATCATGGACAGCGGCCTCACCCTTTCCTACCTGACCAGGCTCCTCTCCGAACGGCAGCCGGCCTCCATCCGGGTGTGCGCCCTCCTCGACAAACCCGAGCGCCGGGAATGTGAGATCACCCCGGACTACTGCGGCTTCACCATCCCCAACAAGTTCGTGGTGGGCTACGGCCTGGACTACAAGGGCTACTATCGGAACCTGCCTTACGTGGGCGTGCTGAGCCCCAGGGTATACAAAGAACAGTAAATCGACCATAGACCGGCGGGGGACGGCCCCGCGTAAGGAGAACATCCATTGAATCCCAAAACGAGAAAAGGCTTATCGACCCTGCTGATCTGGGTGCTCATGGGCGTCCTGATCCTGTATATGATCAGCGGCGGCTTCACCTCCAAGGCTCCGGACGCGATCACGCTTCAGGACTTCGTGAAACTGGTGGAGGAAAACAAGGTCCAGGCCGTGCATGAGACGCTGGGCTCCGGCCTCTACAGCGGCCTGTACGTAGGGTCCAACTATACCACCAAGGATCTCCCCAACCGGGCGGACTTCACCTTCTCCTGCTCGGAGGAGGAATTCAGCAAGAACATGTCCCTGGTCGTCGCGAAGATGCAGGGGAAGGACGCCGCCGCCGTATCCTCCGTGGACTACCCCTTCATCTACACCGTGGCTCAGCCCAAGGGCCAGAGCTGGCTGGTGGTGATCCTGCCCTACGTGCTGCTGTTCGGAGGCATGGCCCTGTTCATGTGGTTCATGTACCGGCAGCAGAGCGGCGGCAAGCAGATGGCCAACTTCGGCCGCTCCCGGGCCCGGGAGTACGCCCCCGGGCAGAACCCCATCACCTTCAAGGACGGGGCGGGGGCTGGTGGGGGGGAGCTGGGGCTGCAGGAGAACGGAGACTTTTT
>JAZRUD010000213.1:0-5214 GCA_045652385.1 Clostridia bacterium | reverse complement strand
GCTACGATCCGACTTCCTGCTGAGCAAAAGCGGCAACCTGTGGGGCGGCGGCGGTGTGGGCCGCATGGCGGCGGCGGCCACGGCTTTCATCATCAACTACGCCTGCTATTTCTCCGAAATCTACCGGGGCGGCATCGAGAGCATCCCCCGGGGGCAGCGGGAGGCGGGCCGGGTGCTGGGCATGACCCGCAGCCAGATCTTCTTCCGGGTCCAGCTTAAGCAGGTCTATAAGCGGATATTACCCCCCATGGGCAACGAGATCATCACCCTGGTGAAGGATACCTGCCTCGCCCGCATCATCGCCATCTATGAGCTGACCTATGCCGGCCAGGCTTTCATCAAGTCCCACGGGCTCATCTGGCCCCTGCTGCTGACGGGGGTGTTCTACCTGCTGTTCTCCGGGCTTTTGTCCTGGCTCCTCCGGCGGGAGGAGAAGCGGCTCGGCTATTTCGAGTGAGGAGGGGCCTATGGCATATCTGGAAATCGTGGGCTTAGGCAAGCGGTTCGGCGGCGCAGACGTGCTCCACGACGTGGACCTCGCCTTGGAACAGGGACAGATCCTGTCCCTGATCGGCCCTTCCGGCGAAGGAAAAACCACATTTTTGCGTTGTTTGAACTTCCTTGAAACACCGGATCGTGGTATAATACGCTTGAACGGGGAAACGCTCTTCGACGCCGCCCGTCCGAAGGCCCGGGGACAGCAGGTCCGCCGGCACGCCTTTGGGCTGGTGTTCCAGGCGTTCCACCTGTTCCCGCAGTATACCGTGCTGGAAAACGTTACCCTGGCCCCCATGCTGGCGAAGAAGGGGAGCAAGGCGGACCTGCAGCAAAAAGCCATGGGCCTTATCGAGAAGGTGGGGCTGAAGGAGAAGGCCGACAGCTACCCCTGCACGCTCTCCGGCGGCCAGCAGCAGCGGGCGGCCATCGCCAGGGCGCTCGCCATGGAGCCGGACGTGCTTTGCTTCGACGAGCCCACCAGCGCCCTCGATCCCCTGCTCACCAAGGAGGTGCTGAACGTGATCCGGCTCCTCAAGGAGGAGGGGCGGACCATGATCGTGGTGACCCACGAGATGGCCTTTGCCCGGGAGGCGTCCGACCGGGTGGCGTTCCTGTTCGGAGGGACCGTGGCGGAGATGGGCACGCCCCGGGAGATATTCGAAGCGCCCAGGACGGAGGCGCTCCGGCGGTTTTTGCGGCAGTAGACCCGAAAAATCATCTGTTGGGAGGGCATCATGGAACGACGCAGAAGCGACGAACTGATTTCGGAGCTGTTCGACACCATTCTGAAGCTGCGTACCCGGGAGGATTGCGCCGCCTTCTTTGCGGACCTGTGTACCGAGAAGGAGGTCAGGAACATGGCCGAGCGCCTGGCGGCGGCCAGACTGCTGCTGGAAGGAAAGACCTATCTGCAGGTCATCGAGGCCGTGGATATCTCCTCGGCCACCCTGTCCCGAGTCTCCCGCTGCGTTCAAAAAGGTACGGGCTACACCCGCATGCTGGCGCTGGAATCCGAAGAACCGTAAAAAACGACCCCCTTCCCGGCAGGAAGGGGGCAGCATATCCTGACACGAGGACCTGTCTTCCCGACAGGTCCGTTTTGCTGTTCGGCGTCAATACCGGTTGTGGACCTTCTCCGCGAAGCAGACCACGTCCCGGATCTCGAGGACCGTGCCGTCGTCCAGAATGGCCTTGCCGGACAGCCGGCCGAAAACCTGGTGCTGATCGGAGATGAGGACCTTGAAGTCGATCTTGGCTGCCCTATCCAGAATCGGCACGAAGTCCATCTCGAACCGGCCGTCGGAGGAGGAGAAGCGCCAAGGCTTCATATAGCTGTCCTCGGGGATGTGGAAGGAAATATCGTCCAGTTTGTGGACCTTCCCGTCGTAGAAGATTACGTTCTCCGAGGCGGCCTTCGTGTCGCCGAAGCCGCAGCCGATGTTGAAGCCGAAGGGCACGCCGTTCAGATCCGCGTTGCCGCTGCCCCAGAACCAGGTGTTGTCGTAGGTCCAGACGCCCCGGCCCCAATCCAGCGTACCGAAGTCCGTGGCGGGATCGAAAACGTAGCGGACGCCGTCGTACTCCATCCAGCCGGAGGCACACATGCAGTTGATCTTTTGATTGTAGTAGAAATGCCTGTCCTTCGGCCAGGGGGTGGCGATGACCATGGACTCCATGTCGGGCTGCTGGAGGACGATGTCGCAGTCGAAGGGCTTCCCGTTCCAAAAACGCTCGAAATGGCAGGTAATGCGCCGCTCTTCGCCGCCCGCCGAGAACCGCATCCGGATGCGCTTGTCCTCGTAAACGGTCTCGCCGCTGCCGGAATCGTTAGGCAGCTTCAGCTTCCCCAGAGGGAAGGTGTTGAGCACCGTTTCCGTGTGCTCCCAAGGCTTGTCGCCCAGGCTCAAAAGGGATACCGACTGGAGGCCGATGTACCCGTCGTCGGAGATGGTGAAGGCGCCGGCGAACCCCCGGCCCATGACCAGATAGTAGTCCCACTCCTTGATGCGCCATTTGGGAGCTTTCACCTGGGCCCGGTCGTACTGCTGCACCAGATGCCGGGACCAGCCGGGCTCCCGCAGGTTCCCCCGCGCGTCCAGCAGCGGGTGAGATTCCGTCACTTCATGGTTCCGCATAGCTAAACCTCCTGCCTTTGTTTCTGCTCTTAGTGTACGAAAAAACCGGCCCGATTTCAACCTGTATTTGTAAAGGAGCATGATTTTCCGTTGAGGAAAAGCATGCTCCTTCTTAAGTTTTTTCACCGAAGAGAAAAAGGAAGAAAAGATAAGGTATTACCGCTTGTTCGACTGCCGCCAGATGTTCTGCTTCTCCGCCGCGGCGATGAGCTCCTCCCGATAGGCGGGATGGGCCAGGTCCACCAGCATGGCCGCCCGCTCCCAGGTGGTCCGGCCGACGAGGTTCCTCACGCCGTACTCCGTGACCACGTAGTAGGCTTCGCTCCGGGGCGTCGTCACGATGTCCCCGCCAAAGTGGGGCACGATCCGAGAGTGCATCCGGCCCTTTTTGTCCGTAAAGGTGGAGGTGAGGCAGATGAAGGCCTTGCCGCCCTTGGATTTGGCCGCGCCGGTCATGAAATCCAGCTGCCCGCCGGTGCCGGAGATGTGCCGGGTGCCGGAACTTTCGGAGGACACCTGGCCGTAGAGGTCCACGCTGATGCAGTTGTTGATGGCCACCATGTTGTCGATGGACCCGATGAGTTCCGGGGCGTTTACGTATTCGAGGGGGCACACGGACAAGCCCGGGTTGTGGTCCAGCCACTCGTAGAGCTTCTTCGTCCCGAAAGCCATGCCGAACATGCCCTTGTTGCGGTGCACGTTGTTCCGGGCGTTGGTCAGCTTCCCGGCGGCGTAGAGGTCGTAGTAGGCGTCGGAGCAAAGCTCCGTGTGCATACTGAGGTCCTTGAGGTCGGAGTCGGCGATCATGTTGCCCACGGAGTTGGGCATGGACCCGATACCCAGCTGCAAACAGGCGCCGTCCTGGATGTAGGGCACGATGCTGGCCGCGATCTTCCTGTCGAGCTCGCTGGGCTCTGCGATGGGCAGCTCGAAGAGGGGCTCGTGCTCGCCCTCCACCACGTAATCCACCTGGGAGATGTGGACCACCTCGTCGAACCCGCCGCAGAGCCAGGGCAGATGCTCGTTCACCTCCACGATGACGATGTCCGCCTTGTCGATGATGCCCTTGCTGACGCCGGTGGAACAGCTCAGGTTGAAGTAGCCGTGCTTGTCCATGGGCGTGACGCTGACCATAGCCACGTTCACGGTGAGGAAGTGGGTATAGTAGGGGACCACGTTCCGGAAGACCATGGGGATGAAGTTGCACAGGCCCCTGTCACAGAGGCTCCGTTCGTAGCCCGAGCAGTGCCAGGAGTTGTAGATGAAGTGCTCCCGGCTGGGGTCGTTCTCCACGGTTTCCAGCTTGTTGAAGATCAGGTTGCCCCGGATTTTCACGTCGAAGAGCTCGTCCCGCCTTTTGCTCAACGCCCGGTCCAGCAGGATGGGGAAGCCCAGCTGGGAGGTGTAGTCGATCCAGTCGCCGCTTTTCACGCACTGTACGGCCTGCTCCGGGGTCCGAAGCTTGCTGCGGTATTCGCTGTAGAAATCCATGCAAGGCTCTCCTTCTGTTCCGTTGATACGATAAGTATATCATTTCAAAAAGCCCTTGACAATTCCAAAACAGCGGTATATTATTGTGCATATCGAATATACACAATGTACACAGGAGGAAAACCATGCAGTTATTGGAAGTGCGGGACCTGGAAAAGCGGTATCCGACCTTTACGTTGGACAAGGTCAGCTTTTCCCTGGAGCCCGGATACATCATGGGCTTCATCGGCCGAAACGGAGCCGGGAAGACCACCACCATGAAGGCCATGCTGAACCTCATCCATCGGGACGGGGGAGAGGTGCTCATTCAAGGCAGGTCCTTCTTCGAGAACGAGCAGGCCTGCAAGGGCGAGATCGGCTTCGTCATGGGCGAATTCGACTGCTACAAGAACGCCACGCTGCAGAAGATCACCGACGTGACGCGCCGCTTCTACCCCAGCTGGGACGAGAAGACCTATGAGGCCTATCTCAGGCGCTTCGCCCTGGAGGAAGGGAAGAAGGTGAAGGAGCTGTCCGCGGGCATGCGGGTGAAATACGCATTGGCCCTGGCCCTTTCCCACGACGCCAAGCTCCTCATTCTGGACGAACCCACCAGCGGCCTGGACCCCGTGTCCCGGGACGATCTGCTGGACGTGTTCCGGTCCGTCATCGAGGACGGCAGCCGCAGCATCCTCTTCTCCACCCACATCATCTCCGATTTGGAGAAGTGCGCGGATTACATCACCTATATCAAAGGCGGAAAGATCCTCGCTTCCACGGACGTGGTCTCCTTCCGGGAGGCCTATCGGCTGGTGTCCGGGGACAGGGAGCACCTGGAGGTCCGGCGGCCTAAGCTCATCGGCTGCAAGGAGCACGCCTTCGGCTTCACGGGCCTCATCCGCGCTGAGGACGAGGCGGCGTTTGCGAGCTGCAAGGTGGCCCCCGCCGATCTCGAATCCATCATGATCTATACCGAACAGGAGGACAGCCATGAAACAACTGTTTTATAAGGAACTGAAGCTCTGTCTGCCGTTGCAGGTGCCCCTGTTTTTCCTCTTCGCCTCCATGCTGTTCATTCCCGCCTACCCCTATCTGGTGGCGTGCTTCTTCA
>JAZRUD010000212.1:0-1341 GCA_045652385.1 Clostridia bacterium | reverse complement strand
GATCCGACTTCCTCGTGTTGATGATTTGCCTCCAGTTCTCCTTATCGTAGTATTTCATCAGTATATGCAGGATCAATACGATGAAAACGATACGTACCAGGCTATCGATCAACATCTGCATTACGGGGGATTGATCTTTGGTGAACACACTGGTGAGAACAATCACGCTGATCAATCCCACCAGGACCAGCATCGTCATCCAGAACCCTCCTTGCGGCCGCCAACGGTTCTGCTGCAGTTCCTGGATGCCTTCCTCATACTCCACATTTCGCTTCCTCACCATTTTGTCGAAGACCCGCCCTTCCGCATAGGTCATCATCCGATTGTGGAGCACCATATAGAAAGCTATGCCCAACAAACTGCCGACAGCGGCGATAAGGTAGGTTTCCACCTGCTGGTGCTTCAACACGAGCAGTAAAATGATCCAGCAAACCGCACAGCAGGCCATGATGAAAACATTGTCTTTGCGCCATTTCCGCTTGAAGAAAGTTAGCCGTTCTTCCACGGTAAAGGGGCTCTCCGACAGTGCAGATTTGATGTTCTCCTCCGCCTTTTCCCGATAGCTTTCCGCTGAAAGTCGCTCCCCGCTCAATATCTCATTGATGGACACGCCATAGCGTTCGCTCATGAGCTGCAACATCTCAACAGGCGGCAGATAGGTCCCCGTCTCCCAGCGGGAAACAGTTTTGTTGGATACGCCCAGGGACTCTCCCAGCTCCTCCTGCGTAAGATGGTTTTCCTTTCGCAGCTCCGCCAAAAAGGAGCCGATTCGCGTCATATCCATGGCTCATTCCTCCTGCTTCGATGAACGAAGCATATCACCGTATGCTCAAATTGTCTTGCCCATAGACAGCGAATTCAAGAGAAAAGCGCCCTGACAAGGCGCTTTTGCTTACTCTCCCCTCTCCCTCACCCTCTCGGGAAAGTATTGATAAAACGTACACGGCAGCCCCCCGTTGCTGAGCTTCCGGCGCTTGTCCGCCCGCTTGCCGTAGACCTTCTCGAAGTTGTCCATGCCGGAGATGATGCCGATGTTCCAGCCGGGGAGGCCGTCGAAGATGCGGCGCATGTCCCGATAGAGGTCCGCCGCCTCCTTGCCCGTGAGCATCCGCTCCCCGTAGGGCGGGTTGCAGAGCAGGAGTCCCTTCTCATAGTCCGTCTTCAGCTTCTGGACCGGGCGGACCTCCCAATGGACCTTCACCCCCGCCTTCTCGGCATGACGCTTCGCCACGGCCAAGGACCGCTCGTCGATGTCGTAGCCGAAGATGGGGAGTTCGTCGTGCCGCTCCTCGTCCCGGGCCCGCTCCCGGGCCTCGGTGAAGACGCGGCTATTGAGGAAAG
>JAZRUD010000211.1:0-2452 GCA_045652385.1 Clostridia bacterium | reverse complement strand
TTGAGATGTGCTGATCTGCTCCCCCCATCCCCGCGCCAAAAATGTCACCAACAAGTGCATTGGCATCATTCGGGATGTGCTGGTAAGAGAAGGCGCTCCTGCTGACATCATCCAGGGCATTGAGAAGCCTTCCATCGCCGTTTCTCAGGAACTGATGAAGCGCTGCGATCTGGTCATCGCCACCGGCGGCCGGCCCATGGTCAAGTCCGCCTACTCCTCCGGCGTGCCGGCCTACGGTTCCGGCGCGGGCAACGCCACGGTCATCATCGACGAGACCGCCGACACCTACGAGAAGCAGCTGGAGGCGGCGCGGAACACCCGCATCTCCAAGACCAGCGACTTCGGTTCCGGCTGCTCCTGCGACGGCAACCTGGTGATCCATGAGTCCATCTATGACAGCTTCGTAAAGGCCCTGGTGGAGGAGGGCGCGTACCTCGCCACTCCCGAGGAGGCCGAAAAGGTGAAGGCGGTCATGTGGGACGCCGACGGACACCGGCTCCCCAACACCGTGGCCATCAGCCCCCAGAAGCTGGCCAGCCTGGCCGGGTTCGAGATCCCCGCGGACCGGAAGTTTATTGCGGTCACGGGCGGCGGCATCAATCAGATCGGCAAGGAATACCTCTTCTCCAGCGAAAAGCTGACCACCCTTCTGGCGCTCTTCAAGTATGAGGGCGAGTTCGAGAACGCTCTCGACATGATGCGGGCCATCTTCGAGGTGGGCGGCAAGGGCCACAGCTGCGGCATCTACTCCTGGAACGACGACCACATCCATCGCCTGGGGATGGCCGCGCCGGTGAGCCGCATCATGGTCCGGCAGCCCAACAACCGGGGCAACGCCGGCTCCTCCACCAACGGCATGCCGCCCACGTCCTCCATGGGCTGCGGCACCTGGGGCGGCAACATCGTCTCCGAGAACATCTCCCTCAAGCACTACATGAACACCACCTGGGTCGCCCGTCCGATCCCCGAGGACATGCCCTCCAATCAGGAGCTGTTCGGCGAGTTCTATCACGACGGCATGGACGAAGAATAAGCCATATCCGGGTCAAATCTCCTGACGGGGCCTGAGCCGCCCCGAAGAGCTGTCCTTCCCAACAGAAGGGCAGCTCTTTTTCATCGCATGTACGCAGAAAAAAGCCGCCACATGGCGGCTTTTTTTGAGGAGTGTCGAGCCCGACAGACAGCTTTTGTTTTATTCGCAGGAGAAAGGAACTTGTCGGGAGGGGAAAGAGATACTCCTCAATCCTTATTTGCCCTGGGGCTTATGGGAGGCCACGTGGTTGGGCGTGACGTAGACGCCGTTCTCCTTACGGACCAGCTTCCCTTCGCTGACCATATCGCTGGGCTTATAGATGTCGTTGATGTTCCAGCAGCCGGGGGTCGGCACGGCGATGTTCTCCATCAGCGCCTCCACCAGGAAGGGACGTCCCGCCCGGTTGGCGGCGATGGCCGCTTCCATGGCGGGCTTGAAGTCCTCCGTGGCTTCCACCCGTATGGCCTCCACACCGTAGGCCCGGGCTACCTCCGCCCAGTTGGGGCTGTAGACCTTGCCGTCGGGGGTGAAGAACTCCGTGCCGAAGCGGGTGCCGTAGCTCCCGTTCTCCAGGCCGGCGATGGTGCCGAAGGCGGAGTTGTTCATGACCACCCAGGTGCAGGCGATCCCCTGCTCCACGGCCGTGGCGAGGCAGGTGGGGTTGACGCCGAATCCGCCGTCGCCTGTCAGGGTCACGCAGATCTTGCCGGGAGCGGCCAGCTTACCGCCCACCACGGCGGACGCGCCGAAGCCCATGGTGGCCAGGCCGGAGGAGTGGTGGATGGAGCCGGGGATGGTGATGTCGTACTGCTGGGCTACGCCGTTCTTGTTCCAGCCCACGTCGGTGAAGATGATGGCGTCCTCAGGCAGGGCCTCCTTCGCGTCCTTCAGAATGCGCTGGGGCGTCATGGGGAAACGATCATCGGTGGAGATGGCCACGTTGGAGGCCTTGAAGGCGGCCTTCGCCGCGGCGATCTTCTCCCGGAGGCCGGGACGACGGATGCCGTCAGGGCAGAGCAGGCGCGCTTCGTCCAGGATCTGGGCGAGGGCGATCTTGAGGTCGGCCACGGCGCCGATCTCCACGGGATAGTTCCGGCCGATCTCCGTGGGGTCGATGTCGATCTGCAGGAAGGTGGTCCGGCCGGGATCGAAGGTGACGCCGGGATACCAGCTGGAACTGTCCGCTTCGGCGAACCGGGTGCCGAGGCCCAGGATCACATCGGCGTTCACCGTAAACTCGTGGGTATGGGCCAGGCCCCAGAAGCCGGTCTGGCCGATCATCAGCGGGTGCAGGTCGCTCAGGCACCCCTGGCCCATCAGCGTGCGGGACACGGGGATGTCCAGGAACTCTGCGAGGGCAGCCAGCTCCTCCGAAGCCCGGGCCAGCAGGATGCCGCCGCCGGCATGGATCACCGGATG
>JAZRUD010000210.1:0-6129 GCA_045652385.1 Clostridia bacterium | reverse complement strand
TGGCAGGGTGCTGCCCCCGCTGGGGGTGGCCCCCGCCGCCAGCAGGGCGGTGCGGGACACGTGGGAGCTGACCATCAACGCGACGATGAGCAGCACCAGGGAGCCGCTGAGGGCGCCGATGCCGATCTGCATGGGCTTGTTGAGGGCCTTGAACCGGGCGGCCAGATACGCCGCGCCCTCTTTGATCTTGTTGCCCAGGAAGATAAGGCCGGGTTTCATCCACTGCCACAGCTTTTTGAGCAGGGGCCCCAGCACCTTCCACACCGCCTTGGCGGCCGCCGCCACGGCGTGGGCGATCTTCCTGCAGGTGGGGCCGATCACGGCCCAGATCTTCAAAAAGAAGGCGGCCACAGAATCGAAGGCGTTGCGCAGGGCCCGGCAGAAGGCGTTCCGGCCTGCCACGAACCGGGTCCGGACCGGCTCCGTCTTTTCGTATATCCGCCGCAGGGCGCGCCGAAGGCCCCGGAGGGGCTTCTCCTCGGGCGTCTGTTCCGGCTCCGGGATGGTGTTTTTCTTGGTTTCTCGGTCCATACCGTCATTACCTCTGTGGATGCCTGTTTATAGATATACCAATTGTACCCGAGCCGCCCGTTTTTTTCAACCGTCTGCCCGCCCTTTGGTGCGAAAAAACCGTGTCTTAACTGTAAATATTCTGCCCGACGGAGGCCCGGATTGGGGACTTTTGGTAGAATTTGGCGGATTTCGTTGTAATTTGCGGGGAGGGTGGTATACTCCATATATACGCGCATTGGGAGGCTGCTATGGAAGGGTCCGGGAATACCGATACGAAGAAGAAGCTCAAGTCCGCCGCCATCAAGGCCGCCGGGACGGTGACCGCCGCCGGCATGCTGCTGAACGCCGCCGTGGAGCCGGAGGATCTGCTGACCTCCCCCGGGCAGAAGGCCCGGACCGCCGACGCCGCCCACGTCCAGACGGGGACCGTCCCCGTCTATACCGTGAAGGGGACCCGGGTGGAGCAGGCCCCCGCCCCCACCAGGGCGGAGCTCCTGCGGGAAAGGATCATATCCCTGCCCGCGCCCGTGAAGGGGCTGGTGCTGCTGCCCCTCTGGACCGTCGGCGCCATCGCCAACTACGCTCTCTCGCTCCTCCTCGGCCTGTTCGCCAGGATCTTCGGCGGGTCCATCCTCACGTTCCTGTTCCAGTTCGCCCTGCTCTTCGGCCTCTTCGCTTTGGCGCTGAAGCTCCTGTTCCCCGGCAAAAAGCTCAGGGACCTGCTGACGCGGCGGAACCTGCTTCTCATGGCCGTCTCCGCCCTCGTCCTCACGGCGGCGGACATGCTCCTCAAAACCTGGTACGAGCCCTACGCCAAGGTCCGGAGCCTGATCCTTCTGGTCCTGGCTTTGATCCTCCTGTCCCTTCTCGCCTGGCGCATCCTCTACAAGCGCAAAAAGCCCGTCCCCCAGCCCCAGGAGGCGGTGTATGAGATCGTGTGAACATAGAAGCGTTTATCCGGCGGACCGCTCCCCTGGGGCGACGCCCGGCGAATCGGGTTCAGACCAACGAAAAAAAGCGCCTCCCGGCGCTTTTTCGTCGCTTTTTGCTTTATTTCCGGTCCTCGCAGTCGGCCTGATCGCAGTTGGCGCAGTCCTCGTCGCAGAAGGCCTCGTCCAGCATCTTCTCCACGATCTCGGTGAGCTCGTCCATCTTGTCGTCGTCGGCGGGCAGGAAGATCTCGTCCTCGCCCTCCACGGTGACCTTCATGATATAGACTTCGGTCTCGGCGTCCTCGTCCTGCTCGGATTCGAGATCGAACAGGATGGCGTATTCCTGGCCCTCGTGCTCGAAATAATCCCAGACCTCCATCTGGAATTCGTTGCCTTCCTCGTCGGAAAACGTGACCAGATCCAGCTCGTCGTTCATATTCTCCATGATTTTGTCTCCTTTGCCTAAGATGGGGATATTCTACCCTATCCATCCTGTTTTTTCAATAGGTATTTCGCTTTTTCTGCCGGGGGCCGGAGGCGGCCTCAAAAATGTTTTTCAAATCCGAAAAAACAGTTGAAATCAGGGGGCCTTTTCTATATCATTATACTGTATAGGTATGGGAAACCCCATACTCGGAAAGGAATCGACTATGGACCTTGATTTTTTCAGGCGGCTGGCCAAGGCCCTGGCGGCGGAGTTCGGGGAGAACTGCGAGGTGTTGGTCCACGACCTCACCGGCGGCGACCCGGAGCACACCATCGTGGCCATCGAAAACGGTCACGTGTCCCAGCGGCAGACCGGCGACGGTCCCTCCCGGGTGGCCCTGGAGGCCATGCAGGCGGAGCATCCCGAGGAGCTGCAGGACCGGTCCGGGTACCTCTTGAAGACCCACGACGGGCGGATCGTCAAGTCCAGCACCGTCTATATCCGCAACGAGCAGGGGGGCGTGGACGGCGTCTTCTGCGTGAACTACGACATCACCAACCTGCTCATGGCCCAGAAGGCCGTGGGGAGCCTGCTTTCCCACGGGGAGGAGCCCAAGGCCCCCGCCAGCATCCCCCAGAACGTGAACGAGCTGCTGGACGAGCTCATCGAGCAGAGCGTCCAGAAGGTGGGCAAGCCCGTGGCCCTCATGACCAAGGACGACAAGATCGCCGCCATCCGCTTCCTCAATAAGGCCGGGGCGTTCCTGGTCACCAAGAGCGGCGACAAGGTCAGCAAATATTTCGGCATCAGCAAGTACACCCTGTATTCCTACATCGACGCCAGCAAGAATCTTTGACCTTTTTCTCAAAGAACGCGGCTTTCCAAAAAATCCAATTGGAGGTTTTCCATGGATCCCGTATACGTCTTCGGGCATAAGAACCCGGACACCGACTCCATCGTGGCCGCCATCGCCTACGCCCATCTGCACAACGCTCTGGGGGACAGGCAGTACGTGGCCTGCCGTTTGGGCGTGTTGAGCGACGAGACCAGCCGCATTCTGCAGCGGTTCGGCTTCGAGTCGCCCATGCGCCTCCACGACGTGCGCACCCAGGTGAAGGACCTCGCTTTCGACCGGCCGCCCATCCTGTCCGACGCGGTGACGGTCCATAGGGCCTGGGAGCTCATGTATGAGGACGAGCACCCCTCCGTGTCGCTGCCCATCGCGGACGAAGGCGGGAAGCTCTTCGGCATGCTCACCACCGGCGACATCGCCCAGTACGACATGCGCTTCGTGGAGGAGACGCTGCTGAAGGACGTGCCCCTCTTCAACCTTCTCTCCTGCCTGGACGGGCAGATCTGGGGCGACTACGGGGACGTGACCGGCCTCTCCGGCGAGCTCTGCATCGCCGTCCCCGGCATGACCGCCGCTTTCCCGGAGCACGGCATCGTGATCACCGGCCGGGACAGCGCCGCCTTGAAGGCCGCCTACGATGCGAAAGCCGCCGCCGTCATCGTCTGCGGGGGCCAGCTCCAGCCGGAGGACATGGCGGAGCGGGGCGGCACCGTCGTCATCACCACCCCCTACGACCCCTACCGGGCGGCCCGGCTCATGATCCAGTCCGTGCCCGTGTCCCGGATCGCGCAAACGAAGGATCTGACCGTCTTTCACGAGGAGGACTACCTGGACACCGTCCGCGAGGCCACGTTGAAGAGCCGCTATCGGAGCTACCCGGTCCTGGACAGCCAGGAGAACGTGGTGGGGACCCTGTCGAGATACCACCTCCTTAGGCCCAACCGGAAAAAGGTGGTCCTGGTGGACCACTCTGAGACCGCCCAGAGCGTGGACGGGCTGAACGAGGCCCAGATCCTGGCCATCATCGACCCCCACCGGCTGGCCGACGTGGAGACCGTGGACCCCATCTACGTGCGCACCGAGGCCGTGGGCGCCAGCACCACCATCATCGCCACCATGTTCCAGGAGCGGGGCATCATGCCCGGCCAGAAGCTGGCTGGGCTCATGGCGGCGGGCATCCTCTCCGACACCATCCTCTTCCAGTCCCCCACCTGCACGGACCGGGATCGGATCATGGCCGAGCGCATGGCGCGCCTCGCGGGCCTGTCCCTGACGGAGCTGGGGAAGGACATCTTCTCCTCCACGCTTCCTGCCGACGCGGACGTGAAGGAGCTGCTGTTCAGCGACTTCAAGCAGTTCCAGATCGCGGGCCACTCCCTGGGCATCGGCCAGTTCACCAGCACCAACTGCGAGCAGCTGATCCCCCGCCACGCCGAGGTCATCGCCATCATGGAGGAGGAGCGGGCGAAACACAACTACGACATGCTTCTCTTCATGCTCACGGACGTGCTGAAAAAGAGCACCCGCCTTTTGGCCGTGGGCGACCTCAACGAGCTGGGGCAGGTGTTCAACGTGAAGTTCAAGGACAACGCGGCCATGCTCCCCGGGGTCATGAGCCGCAAGAAGCAAATCGTCCCCACTTTGTCCCTCATCTGGGGCTAACCGAAATCGGAAAGGAACGGCCATGGAAGATCGGACAATCGATACATTCGGCGAGGAGCAAAGAAAAATCGCGGCAAAGCGGTATGGTGAAGCGTTTGAAAAAGCGACAAGCAAGCAGGAGGCGCTGAAGGAACGAACAAGAGCGCGGCTGAACGAACTGGAAAACGATCCCGCAGCCGATCCGAAGGATATCAAAACCGCCAGGGACGTGCTGGAATTCCTTCGCTTCGAGCAGGATTTTCACAGGATCACGCAATCCACCTGGTACAATATTTTCACCTTCCTGGGGTACAGCCTCAAATGGTGTGATTATTCTAAGATGTATAGGGAAGTCCTGGAGGAAGCCGACCGCAGATACATCTATGTGGACCCGGAATGGGCGATAAACAATTTATCCTAAGGAGCACATTTATGCAGATTTTCATCGACAACACGCCCGTGGAAGCCCAAATGGGCGAAAGCCTGCTCAGCATCGTGCAGCGGCTGGGCCTCGATTCCCAGGACCTCAACAAGCGCCCCCTGGCGGCGGACCTGGGCGGCGAGGTGTTCACCCTCAATTACGTTCCCTGCCGGGAGCAGGATAAACTCCCCGCCGCGGTGGGCTTTCGGGAGCGCCGGGGCATTCGCCGCAGCAAGGGCCGCGTCAGCCTGATCCGCTACGGGGAGAACCGGGGCCAGCGGGTCTATGAGCGGACGCTCCTGTTCGTCTTTTTGCTGGCCGTGCGGGAGCTGTTCCCCGAGGCCCACGTGAAGGTCAACTACGCCATCGGCGCCGGCCTCTATATCACCGTCCAGAAGGATACGCCCCTGACGAAGACGGAGGTGGACGTCCTGCGGCGCAAGTGCCGGGAGATCGTGGCTGCGGACTACGTGCTGGAGCGCAGGCGCCTGGATATCGACGAGGCCATCGCCTTCTTCGAGAAGGACGGGCAGACCGACAAGGTGCGGCTTTTGAACTACCGGCAGTTCACCTTCTTCGACATCTACCGCCACGAGGACTACGTGGACTATTTCTACGGCGAGATGTGCCCCTCCACGGGCTACGCCAGCGTCATGAACCTGCAGTACGAGGCCCCGGGTCTGTTCCTGCTCCGCCCCTCGGCGAAGGACGTGAACAAGCCCTCCACCTACGTGAAGTCCCCCCGGTTCGCCGCCGTGTTCGCCGAGAGCGACCGGTGGGCGGGGCTCATGCACTGCTCCTCCGTGGCGGATCTGAACGACATGGTCATGAACGGCAGCGTTCGGGAGCTCATTCGGGTGAACGAAGCCCTCCACGAGAAGCGGTTCGCGGAGATCGCCGCCGAGATCGTGAACCGGGGCGCGAGGGCCATCCTGATCGCGGGCCCCTCCTCCTCCGGCAAGACCACCAGCGCCAACCGCCTCTGCACCCAGCTGCGGGTGCTGGGCAAGACGCCTCTGCTTTTCTCCCTGGACGACTACTATAAGGATCGGAGCCTGGTGGAGCCGGAGCCCGACGGCACCTTCGACTACGAGCATATCAAGATGATCGACGTGGAGCGGTTCAATCAGGACCTGTCCGCCCTGCTGCTGGGCGAAAGCGTGGAGCCGCCCGTCTTCGACTTCGCCACGGGCAGGAGCCTGCCCGGCGGCCGGACCATCCGCCTTTCCGAGGACACGCCCATGATCATCGAGGGCCTCCACGCCCTGAACCCCCAGCTCCTCACTCCGGAGATCGACCCCACGGACGTGTTCAAGCTCTACGTGTCCGCCCTGACCACCCT
>JAZRUD010000209.1:0-5126 GCA_045652385.1 Clostridia bacterium | reverse complement strand
CTGGAACTTCCATCCCTTCCACTGCCAGCAGGTAGGCTTCTATGATATCCGCGTGCTGGCGCCCAAGGTGAGCCCCAATACGGACGCCATCGACCCGGAGGCCTGCGACGGGGTGGACATCATCGGCTGCCGCCTCAGCGTGGGAGACGACTGCATCGCCATCAAGTCCGGCAAGCTGGAGCTGGCGCAGCGGTTTTCCTGGCCCGCCCTTCGTCACACCGTCCGCAACTGCCTCATGGAATTCGGCCACGGAGCGGTGACGCTGGGCAGCGAATCCGCCATGGGCATCCGGGAACTGGACGTGTCCCAGTGCTTCTTCCGGCAGACGGACCGGGGCCTCAGGATCAAGACCCGGCGGGGCCGGGGCGAGAAGTGCGACATCACGGACATCGCCTTTGAGAACATTCGCATGGAGGGGGTGCTGACCCCCGTGGTCATCAACATGTGGTACAACTGCTGCGATCCGGACCGATACAGCGAATACGTCTGGTCCCGGGAAAAGCTGCCTGTGGACCGGCGGACGCCCCATCTCGGGTCCTTCCGCTTTGCCAACATGGTCTGCACCGGCGCCCAGGTGGCGGCCTGCTATATCGACGGACTGCCCGAGCGGCCCATCGACGCCGTCACCTTTGAAAACGTGACCGTGTCGTTCGACCCGGAGGCGAAACCGGACATCCCCGCCATGCAGAATTTCGCCCGGGAGCGCTGCCGGCTGGGCCTGTACTTTGAGAACGTGGAGCGGGTGCGCCTGGAGAATGTCCGCCTTGTCGGCGTGGACGGAGACGATGTGATCGCCGATAAATGCGGCGAAGTGGAAAGGAGATAGCCGTGTACGAGCAGATCGACGCCTATATCCGCCGCCTGGTGCGGGAGTCTTCCCCGGAGCGGACCGCCTGGAACATGGAGCGGGTCCGGCAGGGGAAACCTGCCCACTGGAACTATATCGACGGCTGTATGCTGAACGCTCTCCTGAGCCTCAGCGAGATCACCGGCGACCCCCTGTTCGCCGATTTCGTGGAGACCTTCGTGGACGCTTTCGTCTCGGAGGACGGGACCGTCCGCACCTACGACGCCGCCAAATACAACCTGGATGATATCAACGAAGGCCGGGTCCTGTTCCCTCTGTATAAGAAGACGGGGCAGGAGAAGTTCCGCCGGGCCGCAGATCGGCTGGCGGCCCAGCTTCATGACCAGCCTCGGACCTTCGAGGGGAACTACTGGCACAAGCTCATCTACCCGAACCAGGTGTGGCTGGACGGCATCTACATGGCTCAGCCCTTCCGGGCCCTGTATGAAAAGCATTTCGGCGAAAAGGATTATTCGGACATCCTTTGCCAGATCACGACCGTCCGGGACCGGATGTTCGATACCCAAAAGCGCCTCTATTATCACGGCTACGACGCCACAAAGACCATCTTCTGGGCGGATCCGGCGACTGGCTGCTCGAAAAACTTCTGGCTTCGGGCCATAGGCTGGTTCGCCACGGCGCTGGTGGATCTGCTGGAGATCGTGGACGATCCCGATGTGCTGAACCGACTGGGCCTGCTGTTCGTGGAGCTCATGGAGGGCGTGGCCCCATACGCCGATCACGAGACCGGCATGTACTATCAGGTGGTGGACCAGGGGAGCCGGGAAGGCAACTATCTGGAGACCAGCGGCAGCTGCATGATCGCTTACGCCATGCTCAAGGGCGCGCGCCTGGGCTGGCTGGATGCGTCCCTGGCCCAATTGGGCAGGAAGACCTTCGACGGCATCGGCCGCCGCTACCTGAAAACAGACGGCGAGGACGTGGAGCTGGACGGCATCTGCCTGGTGGCGGGCCTGGGGCCTGCGGACAATCCCCGCCGGGACGGGTCCTACGAGTATTATATCTCCGAGCCGGTCGTAAAAAACGACGCCAAGGGTGTGGCGCCGTTCGTCATGTGCTATACGGAGATCATTCGTTCTCTTCCTCTAGCATGATCTTCATGCTGTCCGGGTCCGGTTCCCGCTGGGGCTCCGGCTTTTGCCGGGTGGCATAGTAGAAGCTGGGGGACAGGCCGTACTTCTTCTTGAACATGCGGGAGAAGTACAGCGGCTCCCGAAACCCGCACAGGCGGGCCACTTCGGTCACGTTCCCGTCGTTGTACTGGGAGCGGAGCATACCGGCCGCCGTCTGCAGCCGCCTGTCGTTCAGGAACTTGTGGGGCGTCATGCCCAGCTCCTTCTGAAAGAGCTTCCTGAGGTAGTCGTAATTGTAGGGCAGGGACTTGAGGTAGTCGTCCAGGGCGTATCCCGGGTCCGCGTAGTGACGGACGATGTGGCTTTCTATCTGCTGCACCACCTTGCTGAGGGGCGAGACCTCCTGGTAGGCCAACAGGTATGCGGCCAACAGATTGCCGTAAGCGGCCAGCAGGGTTTCCCGCCGTTCGGCGTTTTCGTAATACTGGAAGAAGATGCCGGAGAAGATGCTGAGAATGGACCGGTTCCCGTCGTCCTGAATGGCCACGGGCCGGCGAAAGTTCAGCGTGGCGTCGGCGATATTCACGTGGATGTTGGTGAAGCCGTTCCGACTCACGTTGGAATGGGGCGTGTAAGGCGGGATGACCGCCACGATCCCCTTCGAGTAGGGCAGAGAGAAGTCGTCGAAGCGCAGTTCCCCCTCCTGGTCGGTACAGTAGATGAGCTCCCAGGTGTCGTGTTCGTGCCGGGGGACCCGGAAGGTCACCGCGTGTTTGCCTGCGTAGACGATGTCGTTCATGACCATGCTCCTTCCTGTTCTGTCTGTAGTATACCAAGGAAACTCCGTTTTGTCTATATAAAAGTATGATTCATCCATGCGAAAGGAGGGCGGCCGTGACCACCATCAAGCTGGCGTATATCGGCGGCGGGTCCAAAGCCTGGGCCCGGGTGTTTATGAACGACCTCGCTTTGACCGAGGGCCTCACGGGGGAGATCGCTCTCTACGACATCGATCGGGCCGCCGCAGAGCGGAACCGGCGCATCGGGGACAGGATCAACGCTCTCCCGGAAGCCGTGGGCAAATGGCGCTATACCGTGGCCGAGACCCTGCAGGAAGCCCTGACGGGGGCTGATTTCGTGGCCATCTCCATCCTGCCCGGCACGCTGGATCACATGGCGGCGGACGTCCATCTGCCGGAAAAATACGGCATCTATCAGTCCGTAGGAGATACGGTGGGCCCCGGCGGCGTCCTTCGGGCCATGCGGACAGTGCCCCTCTTCGAGGGCTTTGCCCGGGCCATCCGGGAGTGCTGCCCCCGCGCCTGGGTCATCAATTTGACCAACCCCATGACCATTCTGTGCCGGACCCTTTTCGACATATTCCCGGGCATCAAAGCCTTCGGCTGCTGCCATGAGGTGTTCCATGCGGAGGACTTCCTCTGCTGCGTCGTCCATGAACAGCTGAACGTGCCACGGCCCGACCGGCACGAACTCACGGTGGAGGCCAGCGGCGTCAACCATTTCACCTGGATCACCGAGGCCCGCTGGAAAGACGTGGACGTGATGGCCCTGCTGCCCGGCTTCATCGACCGGTTTTATGATACGGGCTACGGCGAGCAGGGGGACGATCCCCAGGCCTTTCGAGGCGAAAACCCTTTCCTTTACGGGAACAAGGTGAAGATGGATCTGTTCCGCCGATTCGGAGCTTTGGGCGCGGCGGGGGATCGGCATCTCGTGGAGTTCATGGACGGCCGCTGGTACCTCAGCGACCGGGACGCGCCGGAAAAGTGGCTCTATCATCTGACCTCGGTCGACTACCGCAAGGCGGATCGGCGCCGCAGAATCGAGGAAGCCGAGGCCATGGCCGAAGGGACATTGCCCGTGGCCCTGAAAAAAAGCAACGAGGAGCTCATCGCCCTCATAAAGGCCCTGCTGGGCTTCGGCCCGGTCAGGTCCAACGCCAACGTGGTGAACGATGGCCGGGTGGGGGAGGCCCCTCTCGGCTCCGTGGTGGAGACCTTCTGCGTCTTCGATAGGGACAGGGTCACGCCCCAGCCGGCCAAACCTCTCCCGAGAGGAGCGGCTGAACTGGTGCGCTTGAACGCACAGAACATCGAGGACCTGTATGGGGCCATCCGCGCCCGGGATATGGAAGCGATCCTGCAGGTATTTCGGCGGCAGCCGCTGTGCAGCCGTCTGTCAGAAGCGCAGGGGCGGGCGCTGTTTGACGAGATGGTTCGAGCGACGGCGGACCAGCTGACCCCCTGGTACGGCCTTCCCATATAGACAAAATGGATATTGTCCGTTTCGTCTATTTCAAGGACCATTTTTGCGATTCCGTTTATTGCCGGTTTTTTCTATACTGAAACTGGTAATATGCGATGAGACTATTCTGAAAAGTACAGGAAAAAGGGGAGACACGCATGGCACATTTATCGCTGGTAGGCATCAACAAGATTTATCCCAACGGCTTCCACGCCGTCCATGACTTCAACCTGGAGATCGACCGGGGCGAATTCATCGTGTTCGTGGGCCCCTCCGGCTGCGGCAAGTCCACCACGCTCAGGATGATCGCGGGCCTCGAGAACATCTCCAAGGGCGACTTCTTCATCAACGGCAAGCGGGCCAACGAGATGGGGCCCCGGGAGCGGGGAGTGGCCATGGTGTTCCAGAGCTACGCCCTCTATCCCCAGATGTCCGTGTACGACAATTTGGCCTTTGGTCTCACCCTCCAGGGCGTGGACGAGGACGTGATCGACGAGAAGGTCAAGCGGGCGGCCAAGATCCTGGGCCTCACGGACTACCTCGACCGCATGCCCCGGGCTCTGTCCGGCGGCCAGCGCCAGCGCGTGGCGGTGGGCCGGGCCATCATCCGCAAGGTGGAGATCTTCCTCATGGACGAGCCTCTCTCCAACCTGGACGCCAAGCAGCGGGTGACCATGCGCTCCGAGATCACGCAGATCCACCGGGAGACCGGCGCGACCACCATCTACGTGACGCACGACCAGACCGAGGCCATGACCATGGCCGACCGCATCGTGGTCATGAAGGACGGCGTGATCGACGATATCGGCACGCACGATGAATTGATGGCCCGCGGCGGCGAATACGCCCGCATGGTCGAGGCGCAGGCGGCGTGGTACACAGACGATAACTCCGGTATCCCCTCTTCGGAAATGGGCATG
>JAZRUD010000208.1:0-3317 GCA_045652385.1 Clostridia bacterium | reverse complement strand
ATGAACACCACGGACACCACCTTGCCCGTCACCCGGGCTTTCTCGGGGGCCACGATGTCAATATCCTCGGGGCGGATGACCACGTCCACCTCTACGTTCTTGCCGAAGCCTGCGTCCACGCACTTGAAGGTAAGGCCCTTGGATCGGACCTTATAGTCGTCCATCATGACGGCGGGGACGATGTTGCTCTCGCCGATGAAGTCCGCCACGAAGGGGTTGTTGGGCTCGTTGTAGATGTCGGTGGGGCGGCCGATCTGCTGGATGACCCCGTCCTTCATGACCACGATGGTGTCGGACATGGTCAGGGCCTCCTCCTGATCGTGGGTCACGTAGATGAAGGTGATGCCCAGCTGCTGCTGCATGCGCTTCAATTCCACCTGCATCTCCTTGCGAAGCTTGAGATCGAGGGCGCCCAGAGGCTCGTCGAGGAGCAGCACCTTGGGCTGGTTCACGAGAGCCCGGGCGATGGCCACCCGCTGTTGCTGACCGCCGGAGAGCTGGTCGATCCAGCGCTTGCCGTAACCCTCCAGGTTCACCAGCTTCAGCATGGCCTCCACCTTCTTTTCGATCTCCGCCTTGGGGGTCTTCTTGATCCGAAGGCCGAAGGCGATGTTGTCGAAGACGTTCAGGTGGGGGAACAGGGCGTACTTCTGAAAGACGGTGTTGATCTCCCGCTTGTAGGGGGGCACCTTGGCGATGTCCGTGCCGTTCATCAGGATCTGGCCCGTGGTGGGCATGATGAATCCCGCGATGAGCCGCAGCATGGTGGTCTTGCCGCAGCCCGAAGGCCCCAGCAGGGTCAGAAACTCTCCGTCGTTGATGTACAGGTTCACGTGGTCCAGCGCCAGGTCGCCGTCGTACTCCTTGGAAACGTCCCGCAGCTCTATCAATCGTTTGCCCATGACTTGCTCCTCTCCTAAATATCAGAATGAAGGCGGCGTGCTCACCCAGAGCACCTTCCCCTCCGTTTTTCCGCTGTTGGTCAGATAGTGGACCCCGGTAGGCCGAAAATAGAAGGCGTCCCCCCGCCGGACCTTGCGCTTCTGATCGGCGCAGACCAGGGTGATCGTGCCGGAGAGCACGTAGCCGAACTCCTCCCCCTCGTGGGGGTCGTCCTTCTCCGTGGACGCGCCGGAGGCCAGGGTCACCAAAATGGGCTCCAGGGCGTTCCGCTGGGCGTTGGTCACCAGCCAGCGAACGGTGACCCCTGCCTCCTCGTCCTCCTTGAGGAACATGTCCTCGGCGGTGAAGACGCTGAGACCGTCCTCCTCCCGGTCGCTGAAGAACTCGCTGACGTTGGTGCCCAACGCTTCCAGGATGTCCATCAGCGTGGCGATGGAGGGCGAGGTGATGTCCCGCTCCAGCTGGGAAATGAATCCCTTGGTGAGCTCCGTGCGCGACGCCAGCTCCTCCTGGGTAAGTCCCAGGCGGACCCTCAGCCGCTTGATTTTGCTCCCGATCTCCATGCGTTAGCCTTTCTAAACTTAAAGTTTACAATCACTAAACGAAATCATCCTTTTTATATCAGATACGCCCCCCTTTGTCAATGGTTTTGCAGGATAAATTTCATCGGGATGCGACAGAATCCGCAGGGGCGGCGAGGAACTATTTGACAGATAAGGGCTTTGAATATATACTGGTACATCATTCAAATGTTTGAACTATCCAAAGGAGAGAAGAATGGACCTGTTCGCAAAATGCTACGCCCCGTCCCTGGCGGACGAGTATAGAGAAAAGGGCATCTATCCCTATTTCCGCGCCCTGGAGACCCGGCAGGGGCCCGAGGTCGTCATGGAGGGGAAGCGCCGGATCATGCTGGGCTCCAACAACTACCTGGGCCTCACCAGCTGCCCGGAGGTGGTGGAAGCGGGGGTCCGCGCCCTCGAAGCCTTCGGCACGGGCTGCTCCGGCTCCCGGTTTCTGAACGGCACCCTGACCATGCACCTGGAGCTCGAGGCGGAGCTGGCCCGGTTCCTGCGCAAGGAGGCGGCCATGACCTTCTCCACGGGCTTCCAGAGCAACCTGGGCATCATCAGCGCCCTGGTGGGCCGCAGCGACTACATGATCCTGGACCGGGAGAACCACGCCAGCATCTACGACGGCACCCGGCTGAGCTTCGGCAAGATGCTCCGCTACCGGCACAACGACATGGCGGATCTGGAGCGGTGTCTGCAGCAGGTGCCCGACACCGCCGGCGCCCTCGTCATCACCGACGGCGTGTTCTCCATGGGCGGCGACAACGCGGACCTGCCCAACATCGTGCGCCTCGCCAAACAGTACGGCGCCCGGGTCATGGTGGACGACGCCCACGGCCTCGGCACCATCGGCGAGGGCGGCCGGGGCACGGCCAGCCACTTCGGCCTGGAGAAAGAGGTGGACGTGTACATGGGCACCTTCTCCAAGTCCCTGGCCAGCCTGGGCGGCTACATGGCTGCGGACGAGCGGGTGGTGGACTATGTGCGCCATGCCTCCCGCCCCTTCATCTTCTCCGCCTCCATCCCGCCGTCGAGCTGCGCCACAGCCCTGGCGGCGCTCAGGCATCTGGAAGCGCATCCCGAGCTGCCCCGGCGACTCAGCGCCCTCAGCGATCATTTCCGCGCCGCCCTGAAGAGCCGAGGCCTCGCCATTCGGGAGAGCCGGACCCCCATCGTGCCCATCTTCACCTACCAGGCGGAGCGTACCATGCGGGTGGCCAAAGAGCTCTATGACGACGGCGTCTATGTGAACACGGTCCTGCCCCCCGCCGCCCCGGCGGACGGGTGCATGCTGCGGACCAGCCTTATGGCCACCCACAGGTCGGCGCTGCTGGACGAAGCGGCGGACGTGCTGCAGAAGGTTCTGGAGGCCGACCATGTCTAAGATAGCTATCGTGACCGGCGGCACCAGCGGCATCGGTTTAGCCGCAGTGAACGCCCTCAGAGCCCGGGGCTGCACCGTCTACGCCCTGAGCCGCCGCGGGGACGTCCCCTGCGACGTGGCGGACGAAAAAAGCGTGCAAACCGCCGTGCAGACCATTCTGGAGGCTGAGGGACGGATCGACATTCTGGTGAACTGCGCGGGCTTCGGCATCTCCGGCGCGGCGGAGCTGACGCCCCTCGACATGGCGAAGCGGCAGCTGGACGTGAACCTCTTCGGCACGGCCAACATGGTGAACGCGGTGATCCCCGTCATGCGCCGGCAGGGCGGCGGGCGCATCGTGAACACGGGCTCCGTGGCCGGATTCGTGCCCATCCCCTTTCAGACCTGGTATTCCGCCGGCAAGGCCGCCGTCCAGTCCTATACCATGGCTATGGGGAACGAGCTGAAGCCCTTCAACA
>JAZRUD010000207.1:0-1171 GCA_045652385.1 Clostridia bacterium | reverse complement strand
CCCGGTGCATCGAGAACGAGATCCTCATGTACCTCCGCCGGAGCTGCAAGCTGAAGCTGGAGGTGTCCCTGGACGAGCCCCTGAACGTGGATTGGGACGGGAACGAGCTCCTTTTATCCGACATCCTGGGCACCGACGGGGAGGAGGTGAGCCGGGAGCTGGAGGACGAGGTGGATCGGCGGCTCCTGTGGGCGGCCCTCGCCCGCCTTTCCCCCCGGGAGCGGCGGATCGTGGAGATGCGCTTCGGGCTGGGCCACAGATCGCCCCGGACCCAGAAGCAGGTGGCCGACACCATGGGCATCAGCCAGAGCTATATTTCCCGTCTGGAGAAGCGGATCATGGACCGCCTGAAGCGGGAGATCATCAAGATGCAGGGATGACAAAAGCTTATTCTAACGGGAAGGAGGCGCTGGGGAGCGTGTCGGTACGGCTTGACACGCTCCCCGATTTGTGGTACTTCTGAAAAAAAGTACGAAAAGGAAGTACGACTATGGCCGTGACAACGAAAATCTTTGGCACCCTCAAGGACGGGCGGACAGCTCGCCTCTTTACAATCACGAACCCGGCAGGCAGCTCCGTCACGCTGACGGACTTCGGTGCGGCGGTGGTGAAGACCGTCGTGCCGGACAGCATGGGGCGTCTGGAGGACGTAGCTCTGGGCTTCGACGACTTGTCGCTGTATGAGCAGGAGCTGGGGAACTTCGGCGCGATCTGCGGCCGGTTCGCCAATCGCCTCAGCCGGGCGTCCCTGCCTCTCGATCGTCGGGTATATCCTTTGCCCCGCAACGACGGGCCCAACACCCTTCACGGCGGTATCGTAGGGTTCCATCACAAGCTGTGGGACGCCGAGATCGTTGGGAAGGACGGGGTCAAGTTCACCCTGTTCAGCCCCGATGGAGAGGAGGGCTTCCCCGGGGATCTGACCGTGTCCGTCACCTACCGGTTCACGGAGGCAAACGTGCTTTCGCTTGACTATGAGGCCGTGGCGGGGGAGAAGAACACCGTGGCGAACCTGACCAACCACACTTACTGGAATCTGGACGGGGACACCTTCGGCAGCATCCTGGACCACAACATCCGCATCCACGCCTCCCGGTTCACCCCCACCAACGAGGTGAACGTCCCCGACGGGCGCATCCTGCCCGTGAAGGGGGTCTTCGATCTCAGGGCG
>JAZRUD010000206.1:0-6271 GCA_045652385.1 Clostridia bacterium | reverse complement strand
GCCGGGGCGGGCCGAGCCCCTGCTGGACAAAAAGGGGTCGGAGGTTAAGAACGTGGCGGGGCTTCGCAAGCTCCCGGCCGTGCTGACCCTGTGCCGGGCTTACGACAGCGGGCTAATTTCCGAGAGCACGGGCATGCAGGTACCCCCGCGGGCTGCGTCCGTCTCCGGCCCAACGGCCTTTCTGGAAGCGGGGGAGCGGATCGAGGCCGGGGAGCTCCTCAAAGCCGCCGTCATGATCTCCGCCGGGGACGCCATCGTGACTTTGGGGGAGAACGCTTTCGGTTCCGAGAGCGTGTTCCTCAACAACATCATGGTCACCCTGAAGGAGCTGGGCGTGGACCGGGTCCTCACCGACTGCCTGGGCACGGGCGTGTCCTTCTCCGCCCGGGACCTATGCGCCCTGGGCGCCGCCGCGATCAAAAGCGAGCACTTCTGTCGCTGGTCCGGCCAGTATATGGAGCGTATCACCCACGCGGGCGGCCGGGAGACGGAGCTGGTCAACGCCAACCGCATGATCCGCAGCTATTCCGGCTGTTTCGGTCTCATGACCGGGTCCCAGAAAGAAGAGGGGTATTCCGGCGTCTTCGCCGTGAAGCGGCAGGAGGTGGTCTATGTGGCCGCCGTCATCGGGGCCAAGACCAGCGAAGATCGCTTCGCCGCCGCAGGGGCCCTGTTTGACTACGCCTTCGCCGCCTTTCAGCCCGTGCGCCTCAGCGGGGCTGGGGAGGTGGTGATGCCCGACTGGCCCGTGGTCTGCGGGGATCGGGACGCGGTGGACCTGGTGGCCCATGAGGACGCGTCGCTCCTGCTTTCCAAGCAGGCGGGGAAGGTGGAGCGGCGACTGGACGTGCCGGAACCGCTGACGGCACCCCTGTCTGTGGACGAATCGGTGGGCGCGGCGGTGTTCACTTTGGGCGGAGAGGAGGTCTTCACCGTGGCCCTGTATCCGGCGGAGGAAGTGATCTCCCATTCCATTTTGGATCTGCTCAGACGAATCGGCGCCGATTACCTGCGGCGAAGCAGCTGATCCGGGGCTTGCCAAAGAGGGGGCGATACGGTATACTGTCCCCATGAGCAGAATCCGTTATTTTATTGAAAATCCCCTGCAGCTCCTGTATATGCTGCCCGCCCTGCTGCTGGGCCTGACCCTTCACGAGTGGGGCCACGCCTATGCGGCCTATCGCTGCGGCGATCCTACAGCTCGGAACCTGGGCCGCTTGAGCTTGAATCCCCTTGATCACTTCGACATCCTGGGGACCCTGTGCCTTCTCTTTCTGGGCTTCGGCTGGGCCAAGCCGGTGCCGGTGAATCCCCGGAATTTCAAGCATTTCAAGCGGGACGACATCATCGTCTCCCTGGCCGGGGTGACCATGAACTTTCTGCAGGTCGTGTTTTTCTCCGCCCTGTTCGTCATTCTGGTGCGGCGGAACAACATGCTGTTCCTCAACGACGCCTTCTATTATATCTTTCTGAATCTGATCGGCATCAACACCACCCTCATCATCTTCAACCTGATCCCCATCCCACCTCTCGACGGCAGCCATGTGGCGGAGAATCTGCTGGCGCGCCACGTGCCGTACAAGGTCTTCACCTTCCTTCGTCAGTACGGCCGCTACATCCTGCTGGCCCTGCTATGGCTGGGGATACTGGATTACCCCATCACCTGGGCCCACAACCTGGTCTTCAGCATCATCAGCAAGCTTCTGGTGGCGTAAATGGACGGGTACCGGGTACACATTCAGGACTTTGACGGACCCCTCGATCTTCTCCTGCACCTGATCGAAAAGGCGGAGGTGAACATCGAGGATATCTTTGTGTCCGAGATCACGGCCGAATACCTTCGGTATATGGAGGACCTGACAGAGGACGAGATGGACGCGGCCAGCGACTTTCTCACCGTGGCGGCCCAGCTGGTGTATCTCAAGTCCCGCCATCTGCTGCCCCGTCCCGCACCCCTGGAAGAGGGGGAGGAGGAGGATCCGGAGGAGGCTTTCATCCGCCGCTTGAAGGAGTACAAGATCTACAAGGCTGCCGGAGAGGAGCTCAGCGCCCTCTACGAGCAGGCACGGCTCCGGTTCGCCCGTCTCCCGGAGGAGCTGCCGCCCCCTAAGGAGGAGGCGGATCTGCCGGACGCTACGGCGGAAGGACTCCTCAAAGCCTTTTTGCAGGCTCTGGCGGGGGCCAGGGAGCCGGAGGAGGGGCAGAGGGAGCACCGGGTCAGGCAGGACGCCTACACTGTCCGGGAGCGCTCGGGGCTCATCCGCAAGAAGCTCCTGGAGAAGCAGCACCTTTCCTTCAGAGAGCTTTTGAGCGAAGCGCCCACCCGCATGGAGGTGGTGGTCACCTTCATGGCGGTCCTGGAGATGATGAACCGGGGCGAGATACACATCACCCAGGGGGACACCTTCGCTCCCATCCGCATCCATATGCGGCAGCTCAGGGAGGACGGAGAGGACACGGTCTATATGGACGAGGAGGAAGCGCTGCAGCCCGGCGAATCGTTTGAAAAGTAATTTTCAAACGATCTGTAGTTTGTGCCTTTGCTGCGGACCGGCGCAGCAATTTCGCAAGCGAAACCGGCAAAACTACCCAAAAAGGAATGGATATTTAAAATGGATCGGATCGCATCGAAGATAGAAAGCATACTGTTCGTGGCCGGTGAGCCGGTGCTCCTGAGCGAGCTCTGCCGAGGCCTGGAACTCACCGAAGGGGAGCTGAAGCAGAAGCTGTTCGAGCTGCAGCTGTCCTACGAGGCGGGAGACAGGGGCCTCAGGCTGTTCACCACGGCGGACACCGTTCAACTAACTACCGCCGCGGAGAACGCGGACGCTGTGGAGGCGGTGCTGAACCCCACCCAGCAGCGGAGCCTCAGCAGCTCCGTGCTGGAGACGTTGGCCATCGTGGCCTACCGCCAGCCCGTGACCCGAGGGGAGATCGAGGAGGTCCGGGGCGTCCGCTGCGAGTACGCGGTGGAGCGGCTGCTGAAGCTGGGCCTTATCGCCGTGTCCGGCCGCAAGGACGTTCCCGGCCGGCCCATGCTCCTGGTCACCACGGACACCTTCCTCCACAAGTTCAATCTGACGAGTCTGGAGGAGCTGCCGCAGCTTCCCCAGGAACTCTTTGAAACCGTTTAAAAACCTGTTGACAATTCAATCGCCATAGGGTATACTGTTCAGGCTGTAAAGTAAAAATACTTTACAGCCTTTTGCTGAGGTGCGTATGGATAAGTTGATCGAGCTGGGCGAGCTTCTGGACTGGTACGGTCTGCTGCTGACCGAAAAGCAGCGGGAGATGATGGCCCAGTACGCCAACGAAAACTGCTCTCTGTCCGAGATCGCCGAGCGGGAGGGCATTTCCCGCCAGGGCGTCCGCGACACGCTCAAGCGGGCCGAGGAGCAGCTGAGGTCCTACGAGAAGACTCTGAAACTGGTGGAGAAGTTCAATCGCCAGGAGAAGCTCATGGCCGCCATGCGCATGCTGGTGAAGGAGAGCCACGTGACGGACCGGGAAAAGGAGCTGCTGCAGCAGGGCCTCGATACGGTGGAAAGCGTTTGGGAGGAGTAGTGTGAAAAACATGGTTTTTCACACCACGCAGTTTATGCCTTTGCTGCGGACCGGCGCAGCAATTTCGCAAGCGAAACCGGCAAAACTGCCAAGAAAGGAATGAATAAATGGCATTCGAAGGCATTTCGGGTGGTCTTCAGAACATCTTCAAAAAGCTGACGGGTAGGGGGCGTCTGTCCGAGAAGGACGTGAAGGACGCCATGCGGGAGGTCCGCCTGGTGCTCCTGGAAGCGGACGTAAACTTCCTGGTGGTGAAGGACTTCGTCAAGCGGGTCACCGAACGGGCCGTAGGCACGGACGTGCTGGAGAGCCTGACGCCGGGCCAGCAGATCATCAAGATCGTCAACGAGGAGATGACGGCCCTCATGGGCGCCACCAACGCCAAGCTGGACTTCGGCTCCACCAAGCCTGCCATCATCCTGATGGCCGGTCTCCAGGGCGCGGGCAAGACCACCATGTGCGGCAAGCTCGCCATGCTCCTCAAGAAGCAGTACGGCAAGAACCCGCTCCTGTGCGCCTGCGACGTGTACCGGCCTGCCGCCATCGACCAGTTGAAGATCGTGGGGGAGAAGACCGGGGTGCCCGTCTTTGAGAAGGGGCAGACAGACCCGTTGAAGATCGCCGGCGAAGCCGTGACATACGCCCAGCGCAACTTCTACGACGTGCTGATCGTGGATACAGCGGGCCGTCTCCACGTGGACGAGGACATGATGGCCGAGCTCAAAAAGCTTCGTGACCTCCTGAACCCCGCGGAGGTACTTTTGGTCATCGACGCCATGACCGGTCAGGACGCGGTGAACGCGGCCAAAGCTTTCCACGAGGCGGTGCCTCTGACGGGCGTCATCCTCACCAAGCTGGACGGCGACACCCGGGGCGGCGCGGCCCTCAGTGTGAAGGCGGTCACCGGAAAGCCCATCAAGTTCGCGGGCACCGGCGAGAAGCTCACGGACATCGAGCCCTTCCATCCGGACCGCATGGCCTCCCGCATTTTGGGCATGGGCGACGTGCTGACCCTCATCGAGAAGGCCCAGCAGGCCTTCGACGAGAAGAAGGCCGCCGAGATGGAGAAGAAGATGCGGACCGCGTCCTTCGATCTCAACGACTTTCTCGATCAGATGGAGCAGATGCAGAACATGGGCTCCATGGAGGATATGCTCAAGATGATCCCAGGAGCCTCCAAGCTGGGCAACGTCCAGGTGGACGAAAAGCAGCTTGCCAGGACCAAGGCCATTATTCAGTCCATGACCAAGGCGGAGCGGGCGAACCCGGACCTCTTGAACGCCAGCCGCAGAAAGCGCATCGCCAAAGGCAGCGGCACCACCGTTCAGGAGGTGAATCGGCTCATGAACCAGTTCAACCAGAGCCGCCAGCTCATGAAGCAGATGACCAACAAGAAGTTCCTGAAGCGGGCCGGCCGCGGCGGCTTCCCCTTCGGTTTCTAAACTAAGAAAAAATGGGGACTCCCCGTTTTTCATACATCAAAACATAAAACAAGGAGAAAACAAACAATGCTGAAGATCAGACTGCGCCGTATGGGCGCCAAGAAAGCCCCCTTCTACCGTATCATCGTGGCCGATTCCCGCGCGCCCCGCAACGGCGCCTTCGTGGAGGAGCTGGGTTACTACAATCCCGGCACCGAGCCTGCGGAGCTGAAGGTCGACAACGAGAAGGCCGCCGCCTGGATGAAGAACGGCGCCCATCCCACCGACACTGTCCGCGCCCTGCTCAAGAAGTCCGGCGCCATCGAGTAAGCCATGGACGAGCTGGTACTGTTTATCGCCAGGAGCCTGGTGGACCAGCCTGACGCCGTGAAGGTGGAGATGCGGGAGGAGGACGACGCTTTCGTCATCGAGCTCTCCGTGGATCCCTCCGACGTGGGCAAGATCATCGGCAAGCAGGGCCGTATCGCCAAGGCCATCCGCACCATCGTGAAGGCGGCCTCCGTGGACGCCCCGAAGAAATACATGGTGGATATTCTGTGACGGAATACCTGCGTGTCGGGTTCGTCGCCCGGCCCCACGGCCTCAAGGGGGCCGTAAAGCTGGACCCCCTGACCGACGACGTGACCCGGTTCAAGGGCATGAAGGAAGCGTATCTGGAGCTGCACGGGGAGCATATCCCTGTGCGGCTTTCTGTGCTTTCCATTCGTCCGGATGCGGTGGTGGTCGAGATAGAGGGCTATGGGACCGTGGAGGACGCCCAGACCCTTCGGGGCGGGTTTATCTGCGTCGACCGAGCCCACGCTGCTCAGCTGCCTGCGTACACCTACTTCATCGCGGACCTGATCGGCCTTAGCGTCACGGACACGGAGGGGAAAGCCTACGGCAAGGTGACGGACGTGCTGTCCACCGGCGCCAACGACGTGTACGTCATCGACGGCGGCAGGCTCATGGTCCCTGCCCTCAAAAAGGTCATCGAGCTGGTGGACGTGGAAGCCGGTCGAATGGTGTTCAAGGCGGACGTTTTGCGGGAGGTGGGTCTCTTTGCAGATTGACGTTTTGACCCTGTTCCCGGAGATGTTCGCCGGGCCCTTCTCGGAGAGCATGCTGGGCCGAGCCCGGGAGAACGGGCTTTTGTCCATCCGTATCCATAACATCCGCGACTGGGCTGACAATAAGCACAGCAAGGCGGACGACTATCCCTTCGGCGGCGGAGCGGGCCTCGTGATGATGGCCCAGCCCATCTTCGACGCCGTGGAGGCCGTGGA
>JAZRUD010000205.1:0-1688 GCA_045652385.1 Clostridia bacterium | reverse complement strand
CCGGCTCCCGCCGGTTGTTCTGATTTTCGCCGGGCAATCGAACGGCGTCGCCCATTTCTCTGAGGAAGCAGGAAGGCTGTGAAGTGGTGAACTGCCCGTACAGGACGCGGCTGCCGGCATAGGTTAGGTACAGCTTTTCCCGGGCGCGGGTCACGCCCACGTAGCAAAGCCGCCGTTCCTCCTCCATTTTTTCGGGGTCTGTCCTGGATTGGGAGGAGGGGAACAGCCCGTCTTCCATGCCGCAAAGGAACACGGTGTCGAATTCCAGACCCTTGGCAGAGTGGAGGGTCATGAGGTTCACGCAGCCGTTCTGTTCGTCCATGTTGTCCGTCGTGGTAAACAGGGCGACCGTGCTGAGGAAGGATTGGAGCATATCCCCGTCGGGATCGTCGAAGGACGCTTCAAATTCGCTCATATACCCTAAAAGCTCCTTCACGTTCTCCGAACGGACCTCGTAATTTTCCTTTTTGTCCTCCTTGAGGTAGGCTTCGTAGCCGACGCGCTTTAGAAGATCCGCGGCGAATACTGAGAAGGACTTTTGACCATATTCCTCGAAAGCGGTCTGCATGGCCTCAGCAAAAGGCGCGAACTTGGCTCGGGTCCGAAGGGACATGGTCTGAGGGTCAAGCACTACCGCAAAGAGGGAAAGGTCCCGCTGCTGGGCCTCTGTCCTGAGCTCGTCCAAGGCGACGGCGCCGATGCCCCGCCGGGGCACGTTGATGATCCGGGTGAAGGCTACGTCGTCGTTGGGGTTGCTGAGGAGCCGGAGGTAGGACAGCACGTCCTTGACCTCGGCCCGATCGAAGAAGGATACGCCGCCGTAAACCTTGTAGGGGATGCTGTAGCTTTGCAGGATCATCTCAAGGACGCGGCTCTGGGCGTGGGTCCGATACAGGATGGCGAAGCTGTCGTAGCGGCTGCCCATGCGGCGGCCGTTCAAAATGCGATCGCAGATGTACACCGCTTCCTCCCGCTCCGTCCGCCCCTCATAGACCGTGATGGGGAAGCCGTCCGTTTTCTCCGTCCACAAACGCTTGCTCTTTCGGCCGCGGTTATTTTCGATGACCCGGTTGGCCGCCTCCAGGATCTTGTCCGTGGAGCGATAGTTCTGCTCGAGGCGCACCACATGGGCGCCGGGGAAGTCCTTTTCAAACTCCAGAATGTTGCGGATGTCCGCGCCGCGCCAGCCGTAAATGCTCTGGTCGTCGTCGCCTACGACGCACAGGTTGCGGTGCTCTTTAGCCAGCAGGCTCACGATATGGTACTGAGCCATGTTGGTATCCTGATACTCATCCACCAGGATATAACGGAACCGATCCCGATACTTCTGCAGGATGTCCGGCCGCTTTTCGAACAGCTCGATGGTCTTGAGCAGCAGGTCATCGAAATCGAGAGCGTTGGCCTCCTTGAGCCGCTTTTGATAAAAAGTGAAAGCGTCCGTCACCTGTTTGGGCTGGTAGCTCTTTATGAGATACTCCTGGGGCCGCAGAGAATGGTTTTTCGCATCGGAAAAGATGCCCGCCAGCATACGCTTGGAGAACACTTTGTCGTTCAGATTCAGATCCTTGATGATGTGGCCGATGAGGGATTGCTGATCGTCCTCGTCGTAGATGCTGAAGCGCTTGTCGTATCCAAGGGCTTCGATCTCCATGGACAGGAGCCGCGCACAGAACCCGTGGAAGGTGAAC
>JAZRUD010000204.1:0-4389 GCA_045652385.1 Clostridia bacterium | reverse complement strand
CCCGTCGTAAGGCAGCGTCTCTCCCTCGATAGCCCGGGCGATCACGTCCGAGCCCGCGCCGTTGTAGCGGCTGGTGCCCAGAAGCAGGGAGACGCCCGTGACCAAAGCGGCGCCCACTGCTACCCGAAGGTACCGATTGGGGAAGCAGCGGCCGAAGAGCTTGTGGGAACCGTGCATGACCTCGCAGAAAAGGATGCTGACCAGGGCGCAGACGAGCCCCAGCAGGAGGGCGGGCAGGAGGCTGGCCAGGCTGATCGTCGGGACGCCCTGCAGCGCGTAGGTCTCTCCCGCGGCGCCCAGGAGCCGGGCGATATAGGACGCGGTCAGGGACGAGAGGACGCAGGGCAGCACCGCCGTGGAGGAGATCATGCCCACGCTGGCCACTTCGATGGAGAACACCGCCGCAGTCAGCGGCGTGCCGAACACGGCGGAGAACACGGCGCTCATGCCGCACATGGTCACCAGCCGGGTTTCGCCCTCGCTGAGCTTCAGGAGCTTGCTGATGGCGGTGCCCAGGCCCCCGCCGATCTGCAGGGCGGCTCCCCCCCGGCCGGCGGAGCCGCCGCACAGGTGGGTGAGGAAGGTGCCGGAGAAGATCCGCGCCGCCAGCCGGGCCGGCACCGTATGGGCGTCCTTGGTGGCTTGCAGCACAGCGTCGGTGCCCGGGTCCTTCTCCATCTTCAGCAGCGCATAGAGGTACGCCGTCAAAAGCCCCGCCGCGGGCAGCAGATAGAGGAGCCAGGGATGGCTCGTCCGAAGCCGGGTGGCCAGGGCGACGGCGTGATAGAACAACGTTCCCACGGCGCCGCAAACGATTCCCGCCAGCAGGGCCAGCAGGACGAATTTGCACAGGGTCCGCGTGTATTGGATGGCAGCTTTCATATGGTCAGTGTACGCTTTTTTTCGCCCCCCGTCAACAAAGGGGCGTTGCTTTTTCGGGGGCGAAGCCGTATACTGGATCCAGCAACAGAGGGAGGGCGGAACATGAAGCGATCCGAGATCAACCGGGCTTTGAAGGAAATGGAAGCGATGTGCGTCAGAGAGCGCTGCTATCTGCCGCCCTTCTGCCGCTTCACGCCGGAGGAATGGAAAACCAAG
This sequence comes from Clostridia bacterium, assembly GCA_045652385.1. Taxonomy (GTDB): domain Bacteria; phylum Bacillota; class Clostridia; order Christensenellales; family CAG-138; genus RUG472. The sequence goes on along the minus strand of JAZRUD010000204.1, from coordinate 3,291 downwards.
GGCCACGAGTACGACGAGGTCCGGGATTGCAAGCTGGGCTGGGACATCACGGACTACGGCCGGGGCGACTTCGACAAGCTGGGGTTGAGCCCCGTCACCATCCGCAACGGCAACCGGGCCATGGCCGACAAGTACCCCATGGTCTACGCCGAAAAGCTCCTGTATCTTAAGGAGGGCCAGTATTCGCCCAACCATTTCCATTGGTTCAAAACCGAGGACATCATCCACCGGGGCGGCGGCGTGTGCCTCATCCGGGTCTATAACTCTCTGCCCGACGAGAGCGTCGACTATGAGAATCCCGTCACGGTGAACTGCGACGGCCGCAGGTTCACCGTCCCGGCGGGCACCCTGATCCGCCTGACGCCGGGGGAGAGCATCCATGTGCACCAGGGCCTGTACCACGATTTCCAGGTGGAGCCCGGCACCGGCCCCGTGCTCCTGGGCGAGGTCTCCCAGACCAACGACGACGAGCACGACAACCGCTTCGAGCCCCCCATGGGCCGCTTCCCCGCCATCGAGGAGGACGAGCCGCCCTACCGACTGCTCTGCGGGGAGTATCCCCCTGCGGCGGAGTGAGCCGTTTACAGTAAAAAACAATAGAAATGGCGCCGTTCGGCGCCATTTCTGCATCTTAAAAACGATTTAGGTATTCCCCATTTCGGGAGCCGCCTTGCTTACAGCACCGGGGCGTTCAAAGCCGCCTCAGGGATCACGATGGGCTCCACGGCGTCGAAGTCAGAGAGGACCATATCGATGAGCATGGCGGACATGTCGAGATCCAGCTCGATGCCCTCGGGCAGCTCGCCGCCCATGCTGGCCACCAAAGCGTTCTGCATCAGGTTCTTCATGGCGTCGGCCATGTCGATGGTGTACTGGACGGGCAGCCCGCTCTCCTGGTCGATCTTAATCGTCACCTGGATGTCGCTCAGGTCCGCCAGAGCCTCCGCAGACAAATCGGCGCCCATGGCCTCCGTCAACTCTCCGGCGGCGCCGGTGCTGTTGAGGATCTCCTGCAGGAACTTGCCGTCGAGGACGCCGGCATAGACGGAAGCGGTCTTGCCGTTCACTTCCTCGGTGCCGATCAGCTGGAAGCCGGCATTAGCGCCGGAGAACATATCCAGGGCCTCGGTGGGCGCCTGGGGCAGCAGGCTCTCCTCAGGGTTGACGCTCTTCTGCCAGGTCAGTCCGCCGTCGTCAGAGGTGTACATAACGAGGTTTTCCCCGTCGCGGGCGGTGTAGATCGTGCCCTGCATCTGCTGGCCCATGCCGGAGAGGCTCATGTCTATTTTGGCCACATAGGGGTCGTTGATGACGTCCATCCCATAGAGCATATGGATATCCATGGGCATGGTCTGATTCATCTCGCCCATGGAAAGGCTGATCGTCAACCCCATGGTCATCTCCATGTCCAGGTGCATGCTCTTGACCTGCTGGAGCTTTTCGTTGGCGTTGGCGATGGCGACCTCGAAGGGGACCGCCGTGGGTTCCGGCGTGGCCGTGGGCTCGGGCGTAGGCTCCGGCGTAGGTTCTTCGGTGGGCGCTTCGGCAGGCGCCTCGGTGGGCGCAGACGTGGTCACGGCGGCGGCGTTCTGCACGGCCGCGTCCTTCGCGGCGGTGTCCGCCGCGGCGGCTTCCTTGGGTTCTGCAGCGGCCGCGGGCTTCTCAGCGGCCTTTACCTTCATGCAGGCGGCCAGGGCCAAAACCATCAGCAGCGCCAGCAGGATAGAAATCGATTTTTTCATGGTTTTCTCCTTTTTTTCGGTAATCGGAAAGGGCGGATGGCCCCGGGACATATGCCCCAAGTTTACAGCATCAGTATGGCATAGGCGGGGGATTGTGTCAAGTGCGCAAAACTGGAAGCAAACTGTCGCGGAGGGAAGATCATAAAAGGGACCGCGGCTGCGGTCCCTCAGGTTCATCGTATGGCGATCAGCTGATCTTCACGTAGTTCTTGTGGATGTAGGCGGATTTACCCTTGTACTCCACCTTCCACCAGTTGCCGGACTTGCCCTGCACGGTGAAGGTGTCGCCGTTGGCCGCCCAGCCCAGGCGCGTGCCGGACGTGCTGGCCTTGGCCCGGATGTGGACCTTGTCATACTTCGAATTGACGATGGTGGCCGTCTTGCCGGCATATTCGCTGCCGCCGCCGCCCCCCTCGGAGGGCTTCGTGTCGGTCACGAACTCGCTGAACACCCAGGCTTCGCCTCCGCCGTACTTGATCCGGGTCCACTTGCTGGTGGTGCCGGTGATGGTGATCTCGTCGCCCCGCTTCAGGGTGCCCAGGATCGCGCTGCTGGAAGCGCTGCTGGCCTTCTCCCGCACGTTCACGTTCTTCACCTTCTTGGTGTCGTAGTCGATGTACGCCTTCTTGTCGGCCACCGGGGTGATGGTCTCCGAGGAGCCGCCGCTGCTGCCGGCACCGGTAAGATAGGAGGTGTAGATGTAGGCGACGCCGCCGTCGTAAGAAATCTTGGTGTACTTGCCGCTCTTGCCCTTCACCTCGAAGGTGTCGCCCAGCTTAGCGGTGCCGATCTTCTTGCTGCCGGCCTTCTCGTAGACTTTCACGCTGCCGCCGGACGCATAGGTCACCATGGCTTCGCCGGACTTGAGGATGGTGTCCTTCTTGCCCTGCTTCACGTAGCTCTTGAAGACGTAGCCGGTCTGGGACTTGTATTCGATCTTGTACCAGTCGCCCTCCACGGCCAGGAGCTTGCAGATGGCGCCCCGCTTCACTTCGCCCAGCTTGGTGCTGGAGCTGGAGGCGGACTTGCGGAAGTTGACAGAGTTTTTGCAGTTGAGAATGATGACGACACTGTCCTCCGTGATAGGTTCGGCCATGGTCATGGGCGCAAAAGTCAGCAGAACCAGGGCAACCAGCAGGAGGCTGATCCATTTCTTCATAATCTATATATCTCCCTTCTTGAATGGCGGCCTTTCGGAGAAAAGGCACACCATCACGTATCCTCCTAAATAATACCACAAAACATTCCGTTTGGATGCAACAAAGTTGTAAAATATGAACAAATTTTTAAAATATATTATTCGGAGGCCTTTTTCGGCGAAAATCGGCCCCGCAGCGCCGTCAAAAGCTGATCTCGGCCTGGCTGTAGAGCACGGCGTGGCCCCGGATCGAGACCCGATCCCCCCGATCCTCGCAGTACAGCACCCCGCCGCGGGGGCTCGCCTGATAGGCCGTCAGCCGGGGCTTGCTCAGCCTTTGGCTCCAATAGGGGATCAGATTGCAGTGGGCGGAGCCGCAGACCGGGTCTTCGTTGACCTTGATCTTGGGGA
>JAZRUD010000203.1:0-3081 GCA_045652385.1 Clostridia bacterium | reverse complement strand
ACGTGCCTCTCTACTGCGGGGAATACGGCGTCATCGACAACGCTTCGCCGGAGGACGCGCTTATCTGGTTCCGGGCCATCCATGCCGCTTTCGAAAGGTACGGCATCGGCCGCGCCGCCTGGAGCTATCGCCAGATGGACTTCGGCCTTTCCGATCCGCGCATGGACGGCGTGCGTGCGGATTTACTGAAATACCTGTAACGTTTTGGAGGTAAAGCCATGGTTGACGTAAAGGGGAAATGGGCATTGGTCACCGGAGCCAGCCGGGGGATCGGGACCTGCGCAGCGGAATGCCTGGCCCAGCGCGGCTGCAACCTGATTCTGCACAGCCGAAAGGAAGAGCATCTGGATGCTGCAGTCAAAGCCGCAGCAGCATACGGCGTCAGCGTGTACGCCGTGGCCGCAGAGATGTCGGACCCGAGCGCTGTGGAGAAAATGCTTCAGGCCATCGACGGCTTGGGGGTGCCGGTGGACATCGTCCTCAACAACGCCGGCATGCAGATAGCCTACAGGCAGAAGCCGCTGCTGACGCCGGCTTCCGATTATGAGCTCAGCTTCATGGTGAACACCATCGCGCCCATGATGATCACCTATCATTTCCTTCCGCCCATGGTTCAGCGCCGCTTCGGCCGCATCGTCAACACGACCAGCGGCATTCGGCACGATCCCTATCAGGCCGGGTATTCCGCCAGCAAGGCCGCCTTGGACAAGGCGACCATGGACCTTGCCGAGTTGTACGATGGAACGGACGTCATGATCAATCTCACCGACCCTGGCTGGTGCCGCACGGACCTAGGCGGACCCAAAGCTCCAAATTCCCGCGAAAGCTCCCTGCCCGGCGTCGTCCTGGGCGTTTTCCTGGACGATAAGCGCTCAGGCCGCTGTTTCGTCGCCCCTGAATTCCATGGCATGACGCTGGAGGAAGCGGTCACTTTTGCCGAAAAGAACACACCCGTCTATCGGGGCACGCTGAGCTGATTCTGGAGCTATTTATTGGCTTTTTCAAGCCGCGGCCGCATGCTGGTTGTTCGATCAGAATCAAAAGGGAGACCTGCAGGAAGCGAGGGAATGACTCTGGACGCAATGCTACTCTCGGGAAATGAACCCGCCCGACTTGCGTGGGTTCCTTCAAAAAGAGTTCCTGAATTGACTGCACCTTTGACTGCAATTTGACTGCACTCTGCTTGAGTATACTATAGTAGAGTGCTTTGAGTGAGTATAGTAAACAATCCGGATTTTTCCCTAAATTACTGAGTTTTTTGAAAATACACTGACACTATCAAGCAATATTGCTTATGGCCGCAAAACGTTCTCCTAAGCGTGAGGCCACTGGTTCGAATCCAGTATGGCGCGCCAGAAGCCCATTGAGAAGCGATTCTCGATGGGCTTTTTTGTGCTGTTTTCGGCGACATTGGAAAGGGTAAACCCATTCCAATAGCGCCGCCCTTACCCACATTTAATTCTTATGTGAACGTTTTCAGACGACTTTGATAAATTAAGTATGTCTGGTGAGCTTCGATGGGCAGAGTCAAGGCGTTTTCTCCGAAAGCTGGGAAAAAAGAGCTGCTTCCACTTCCTGTAGGGACACGCCTCGGTCTCGGGCGATGCGGCTCATGTCATCGAATTCCGGCTTACAGCGGGTCACGCCCATGCCGCTGGCGATTTTGACGCGGACCGGCTCCCCGTCCAGCATATGGGTCTCGCTGCGACGCTGCAGCCGATACCGTCCGCAGGCCTGGCGTCGAACGCCCAAGGTGGTGGTATGCTTCATGATGCAGGCGGCAAAGCGATCCGCCTGATTCTCGGGACACAGACAGCACAGGATCACCCCGGGGCGATCCTTCTTCATGCCGCAGGGTACGGTGTAAACATCCAGAGCCCCTTCTTCCAGAAGCCGCTCCATGGCATAGCCGATCTTCTCCCCGGTCATATCGTCCAGATTGCATTCCAGTTTGACGATGGTCTCCATCTCGCTTTCGCTTTCCCCCAAAAAGGCTCGAACCCCATTCATGCGGGGAAAGTCCTTCTGCCCCATGCCATAGCCGATCCGGCTGGTGGTCATGAGGGGCCTGTCGCCAAAGCGGTTCACAAAGTGCTTGAGCAAGGCCGCTCCCGTTGGGGTGCACAACTCTCCCTGGACCTGGCCGCCGTAGGTGGGGATGCCCTCCAAAATGAGGGCGGTTGCGGGGGCTGGAACGGGCAGGACGCCGTGCATGCAGCGCACGCTGCCGCTGCCCACATGGATGGGAGAAGCGAGTATGGCCTCGGCGCCGATCTTCTCTATCAGCAGGCACACACCTACCACATCCGCGACGGCGTCCATGGTGCCTACCTCGTGAAAGTGAACATCCGTCATGGGGCGTCCGTGAACCTGCCCCTCCGCCTGCGCCAGCAGAGCGTAGACCGCTTTTGCGTGTTCCCGTACCTCGAGGGAGAGGGGCAGCCCGTCGATGAGAGCCTCGATATCCCCCAATCGGGCATGGACATGAGTATGCTCATGCTCGTGCTCGTGTTCATGCTCATGCTCATGGTCGTGTTCGTGATGATGAGCGTAGCCCTTTATCAGGTCCTCGGACACCTCCTCCCGACCATCGATGATTACCCGCATATGGGTACCGGTGACGCCGCGCCTGACGGCTTTCTCCGCCCGGACCTCTACGCCGGGCAGGCCCAGGGTGTTCATTTCCTTCAAAAAGCCTTCCCGGTCGGGAATCAGCTCCAGCAAGGCGCCCATCAGCATATCGCCGGCAGCGCCCATGTTGCATTCTAAATACAGCGTTTTCATAGCATCCTCACCTGAAATTATTTACATTATTGTATCATGGGCGAAAGCTTCGCCTTCTCAAGAACCGATACGACCACCGGGATCAGCACGATATGGATGAGAGCTCCCGGCGCCGTGGAGACAAAGTAGCTGGCGAAGAAGACGGAGAAGGTATAGGGTGTTCCGGCAGAAATGAATCCAAGGGACAGCAACAGTCCCCGGGCAGCACCCCCCACCAGCCTGCCCAGGATCATGGCCGAAATCAAAGCCAGCAACATGGCCGGGAGGCGGCTCTGCCCTTTCAGTAGCTTCAAAAAC
>JAZRUD010000202.1:0-3389 GCA_045652385.1 Clostridia bacterium | reverse complement strand
ACAGAACGACATGGCTACGATCCGACTTCTGGCTGTTCTGATGCAGCATCTCCGCGCCACCAGTGACGGTGTCCACCGTGTACATGTAGTTCGCCGGATTCCCCGTCGTGAAGGTCAGGTAAAGGCGGAAAGCGTTGTCTTCCGTGAACATGGCCGTGATAGTACGCATCGAAACGCCATTCGGCATGTCGATAGGATCAGGCTCAAACACAGGCGCGTAAGCCTCCAGATTATCAACCGTTACAGCGGCCACGGCAGCACTGAGCTGATATGTATCCGCTGCGCCGTACCCGAAGTGATGCTTCGCCGCATAGCCGTAATCCTTGGCGGCCTGAGCCAGAGCTTCCCATCCGGACAGGTTCAGCATCTTGTTCAAATAATCGAGCAGGCTCTCCTGATATCCATTGTTCGTGTAGTCTGTCGTGCCTGCCTTGTTCATGAACGGGAAGGGATTCCCTTCGCTGTCCTGCAGCTTCAGGGTCAGTTTGTCTTCAAGCTGTTTGGCGTACACGTTGATGCTCACCCTGTATGCACCAGTATTCGAGTCATATATGGCCTCGGTGACGGCGATCGGAGCGGTTTCATGGATATCGCCATTGGTATCCTTATAGGTGATCACGGCAAACACACCTTCCGGCATGGGCTTGATTACACCGTTCTCCTTGTACTTCAGGAAGAACCGCATCTCGATGCTGTCCTTGAAGGACGCCTGGCTCGCGTACTTATATGCGTACTTTTCTTCCCCGATCCAGATATGGCCGGACCAGGCGTCGTTCCAGATGGGCCGGAAGTAGACCGTTTTGAAACCGGTTTGATCGTTGATCACATAATTGAAATCCGGCTCTCCACTGGTGTGTCCATCCATCTCTGTCCTATACCATACATTATCCTTAATCTCGCCATCCTTCAGCTCTACGACTTTGAACGCGTCTGTTGCAGCAGTGAAGGTATACTCCAGCATGTATTCGCCGGCATTGTTTGTATTCGCAACAAACTTCTCCGCCGGGGTCAGGTTATCTTTGCTCCAGCTTTGCATGGAGCCCAGCAGGTAGAATCCGTCTTCCAGGCAGAATATGGCGTTGACGACCACGGGATAGTCGGGCATGGTGAAGACGCAGTTGGTCGCTGTGATCGTCTGCGCGGTTCCGTTGCCGTCCGTATAGGTCACCCAGGGGTCGCCCAGGAGCCGGTAGCCCGCCTCGGGGGTGACGGTCAGGGTAATGGTCTCGGTGTACACGCCCATCTCAGGGCTGGCCGTCACGGCGCCGTGGGCGCCCAGATCCGTGATCCGGGAGGTGACGTCGATCTCCCGGGCGATGGCGATGAACAGATGCCCGCCGAAGTCCTGCCAGAAGGGATGGGTCTCCGGGTTCGGGGTCTGCTCGCGGAAGTACACCTTCGCATGTTCGTCCTCATGGTTGGCATCCACAAGATAGGTGTAGTTGCTCAGGGAGAATTCGGTGCCCCAGGTTTCCTCAGCGTAGTCCCAGACCTGCACCGCGCCGTCCTGCACGCGGATCACGAAGAGCTTGTCTCCCTCGGTCAACGAGATGTCGATGCCTCCGGCCAACATATACTCCTCACCGAAGGTGGCACTCTCGTTGCGGGCGAGCTCCAGCCAGTACTGGGTATCCGTGAGGCTGACGCCCTGGACGCCGGCGGGGATCTGCACCAGGAAATACCCCTCTTTCACCCACTGGGCCCAGAGCTCGATGTTCGTGTACAGGGTCACCGTATCGCCGGGCGCATAGGCGGTGCCGCTGCCGTCTCTTTCCGTGTTCCAGCCGGTGAAGACGTAGCCCTCCCGGGTGAAGGGGTTGTCGGGGATGATCGTCTCCACCGGGGCTGTGCCCAGGTAAGACTCATCATAGGGGCCGAACTGGCTGAACAGAACGATATTCACCGGATCGACCGTCAGCGTGACGGTCGCCGGGCCATCGCCCATGTACCAGAATGTCTGCCCTAATCCGGCATTGTTAGCTTTAGGCGTTATGGTTCCTCCTTCCCCTTGCTCGGTTCCGTCGATGTCGATATAGGAAATGGAACAGTTAACACTCTGTGCGCCGTTGAAGGTCACATAGACTCCCAGACTCTTGCCTACGGGCACCACGTTGTCCGTTATCAAAACGCCGCCCGCCTCCTCGGGAGTTTGCCCTCCCATCAGATGTACGTCGGGGGAGTCAAAGGCCCACAGGCTGTATTCGATGTTGGCGGCGACGCCTTCCACGTTCACGGTGATGAGATAGGTCTGCTCCTCGGTGGTGACGGTGACGGTGACGTCGCTCTCCGGCATGACGAAGGAGTAGGCGTTGTTTTCGCCAGCCGTGACCTCAACGGGATTGTTCTCCTCGTCCACAGCCGTCACGCCGGTGATCTCATAGTGGTCGTCCGGGGTCAGGGTGAATGCCACGGCCTCGCCGGCAGCCGCCGTATCGTTTGCATGGATATCGTCGGCATAGGCGACCGTGAATCCGCCCTCCTCCGGCATATACTCGATATCGTAAATATGGTTGACGCTGAGCACGCCGGGGACGATGTTGCAGTTCTCGCCGCTGCCGTCGGGATAGAACCGGGCGCGGCCCAGGGAGGCGTCGTTATAGGGGAAGCCGACGATGTTATCGTCGTTCCGGGGCACCTCGTGCGGATCGTTCTTGGCAGGATATGTCCCGACGACCGTGCCATCCTCATACTCCGCGACGCAGACCCAATGGGCGCCCTTGAAGAGGCCGTCATAGGTATACCCGTCGCCGCGATAGGTGAGCTTCTCGTCCTCGGTGATCCCGTAGGGCCGGGTGCTGGTGACGTTGGCATGGACGATATAATATCCGTTCAGACCGGAAACGTGGAGCTCTCCCGTTCCTTCAGCCACGTAATAGATGGTCTGTGTGCCGGATGCGGTCACGTTGAGGGTCGTCTTTACCTCCGGGGTCGCGCCGGGGTTGCTGACATAATAGGCGGTCAGCAGCTGCCCCGCCGTCAGGGTCGCCTTTTCGCTCCACACCGTCGTGACGCCGCCGTAGAACGGGAAGCTGTTGACCAGCGGAATCCAGTCGGACTGGTCCCCGTCGTCGATCTGCACATAGTAGCCCGTATCGAGACCAGTGGCGAATTCCATCGACAGAATGATTTCAACGCTGGTGAAATCCTGCACAACGTACTCATAGGTATACTCGGCAATCTTCGTATACGTGCCGTAATTGTCGTTCTTGATGTAATAGCCCGGATTCGGAACGACCGTCATGGTAACGGTTTCTCCCGCGTACGCCTGTGCGGGCTCAATGGTCAGGGTCTGGATGGCCGCCGTCTTTTCTTCCTCTGTCATGATGTGAGGCGTTGAAGCGCCCGGGGCGTACAGGCTGGGACGAAGGGTGATCGTATGCAGGATGGGG
>JAZRUD010000201.1:0-4721 GCA_045652385.1 Clostridia bacterium | reverse complement strand
AGCAGACCTTGTCCTCCTTCTTAAACGACAGGAGCCCTTGCAGCACCGCCCCGAGCCCGATGGCAGACGAGGGCTCGCAGAGAAGCTTCCCTTCCGTCAGCAGCAGTTTCATGCCTCTAAGCAGGTATTCGTCGTCCACCGCCGCGAATCCGTCCACGTGCTCCGCCACTGCGGGGAAGCACAAAGCCCCGGGCATGTTGGATACCAGCGCGTCCGCTACGGACTTACCCGCCGGGACCTTCACGGGATGGCCGGCCGCCATGCTGACGCTGTATCGGGGCAGCACCGCCGGTTCCGCGCCGTAGACCTTCGTCCGGGGCGACACCGCCTTTACTGCCGTGGAGACGCCGCCGATGAGCCCGCCGCCGCTGGTGGGGACCACCACCGCGTCCAGCTCCGGTTCCTGTTCCATGAGCTCCAGTCCGGCCGTACCCTGGCCGGCCATGACGTCCTCGTCGTTGAAGGGCGGCACCAGGGTGGCGCCTTGCTCCCGGCAGATGCGCTCCGCCACCTCGAACCGCTCGCTTACGTCGCAGCGGACGGTCTCGGCGCCCCAGCCCCGGATGGTATCCACCTTGATCTGGGCGGCGGTGTAGGGGAGCACGATGGTGGCCTTCACGCCCAGCATCTTGGCGGCGTAAGCGAGGGCCTTGCCGTGGTTCCCGGAGGAAGCGGCCACGATGCCCCGGTCCAGCTCCTCCTTTGAAAGAGAGAGGATCTTATTCATGGCCCCCCGAAACTTGAAGGAGCCGGTGATCTGCATGCACTCAGCTTTGGCGTACACCCGGCAGCCCAGGAAGCTGTCCAGGGCAACGAGCCGCAGCAGGGGCGTTTGGACAGCGTAGGGTGCGATGCGTGCTCGGGCTTCTCGGATCTCTTGAATGGTCAGCGCCATGGGGAAGGACCTCCTTGATCTTGCTGCCTTTACCATAGCACAGAAACAGACCGTTGTAAAACGGTTTTGTATATTCTTTGTGCCGATGGGGCAAGCTACGGACAAATCTACAAGGAGGTTTCGATCATGGAAAAAAGACAGTCCATCGGCTGCGACGTAGTGAGCTGCGCCTACAACCATGAGGGCGTTCGCTGCGATCTCGATCACATCGAAGTGAGCTGCTGCGGCGATAGCTGCAGCCGGGAAAACGAGAGCCTGTGTGCGTCCTACCGCTGTGGAAACGACAATGAATAAGCGAGCCCTTTGACAGCCGGCGCCCTTCCTGCGGGAGGGGCGTTTTTTATGTCTGAAATATGGGGGCAAAACCACAAAATATCGGTCGAAGCATGATTTCTTTTCCTATTATAGTTTACAAACCTATCAACATATGGTATAATACATTATTCTACTGGGAGTATGGGCATTTGCGTATAACCGGCCTGAAACTGCATAATTTTCGCAACTACAGGGACCTGGAACAGGCCTTCGAACCGGGCTTGACGGTGTTCACCGGGCTGAACGGCGCGGGGAAGACCAACGTGCTGGAAGCCATCTTCCTGTGCGCTCTGGGTCGGAGCCATCGCACCAGCCGTGACGCCGAGCTCATCCGGATGGGCGAGATGGAGGCCATGGTCCTGCTGAATCTCACCACCCGGGGCGGCAGCCGCAGCATCCGGGAGGAGCTTGTCTCAGGCGAGCGTAAACGCATCTTCCTGGACGGCGCGCCGGTGGCCAAGTCCGGCGAGCTTATGGGCTGTCTCAACGTGGTCATGTTCTCCCCGGAGGACCTGGTCCTGGTGAAGGGCGGTCCCGCCGAACGGCGCCGGTTCATGGACATGGAGATCTCCCAGCTGAAGCCCGCCTACTACTACGACCTGCAGCAGTACAACCAGGCCCTCAAGCAGCGGAACAACCTGCTCAAGGACGGGATAGAGATCGCCGGGGATATGCTGGAGCTGTGGGACGAGCAGCTGAGCCGCCTGGGCGCCCGGATCGAAGTGGCGCGGGCCGCTTTCTGCCGGGATCTGAAGGAGCTGGCCGGAGAGCTGCACGATCACATGAGCAGCGGCAAGGAGGAGCTTCGGGTGGAATATGAGCCCAACGTGCCCTGCGGAGACGAGGATTTGATCCGGGAGGCCATCGCGGACGCCCTGGTGGGGAACCTCGAGAAGGACCTTATCCGCGGCTTCACCTCAGCGGGCCCCCATCGGGACGATCTCCTTTTGGAGCTCAACGGCTGCGACGTCAGGACCTACGGCTCCCAGGGCCAGCAGCGGACTACGGCCCTGTCCCTGAAGCTCTCCGAGATCGCCCTCATGGAGCGCCTCAGGCTGGAGAAGCCGGTGCTCCTTTTGGACGACGTGTTCTCCGAGCTGGACGAACGGCGGCGGGAGCTGCTCCTGTCCGCCATCGAGGGGTGCCAGGGGTTCATCACCTGCACTCATCTGGGCGAGCTGGGGGCGGTCCAGGATCAGCCGCTGCAGGTATTTCGGGCCGGGAACGGTCATTTGATCGAAGTTTAAAAGTATCGAAACGTAAAGGAAGAAGACATGGAAGACATTCGCAACGAAGTGACCGGAAGCTATGACGCTTCCCAAATCCAGGTGTTGGAGGGGCTGGAGGCCGTGCGCCGCCGCCCCGGCATGTACATCGGCTCCACGGACGAAAGGGGACTCCATCAGCTCGTCACCGAGATCGTGGACAACAGCGTGGACGAGGCCATGGCCGGCTTCTGCACCCATATCGAGGTGTTCCTCCACGAGGGCAACAGCGTCACCGTCCGCGACAACGGCCGGGGCATCCCCGTGGGCTACCATGAGAAGACCGGCAAGGACGCTTTGGAGGTGGCCTTGGCCATCCTCCACGCCGGCGGCAAGGTCGGCGGGGGGGGCTACAAGGTCTCCGGGGGTCTCCACGGCGTAGGCCTCAGCTGCGTGAACGCCCTGTCGGAGAAGCTCCGGGTGGAGGTCCGCCGCGACGGGAGGCTCCACGTTCAGGACTATTCCCGGGGCATCCCCCTGGACAGCGTCCACGTGGAACCCGGCGTGGTAGCGGAAACGGGCACCACCGTCCATTTCTGGCCGGATCCCGACATCTTCGACACCCTGGAGTTCAGCTACGACACCCTGAAGCGCCGCCTCAGGGAGCTGGCGTTCCTGAACGCGGGCCTTCGCATCACCTTCACCGATGAGCGGGTGGAACCTCACCGCAGCGAAAGCTTCTGCTACGAGGGGGGCATCCGGGAGTTCGTCACCTATCTCAACAAGAACAAGGAGCTGCTGCAGCCCGTGCCCCTGTACTTCTCCGGCGCCCGCATGGAGGGCGACGTGGAGACCGCCTCTGTGGAGGTGGCCATGCAGTACAACGACGGCTACAACGAGCTCATCATGACCTACGCCAACAACATCGCCACCCACGAGGGCGGCTCCCATCTCGTTGGCTTCAAGGCGGCTCTGACCCGGGTGGTCAACGACTATGCCCGGAAGTTCAACTTCCTCAAGGCCACGGATCAGCCCCTCTCCGGCGACGACATTCGCGAGGGATTGACCGCCATCATCTCCGTGAAGCTGGAAGAGCCCCAGTTCGAGGGCCAGACCAAGACCAAGCTGGGCAACGCCGACATCCGTCCCCTGGTGGACGGGGCCGTGGCTGACAAGCTCAGCGAGTATCTGGCCGAGAACCCGGCCCAGGCCAAGCTCATCATCGAGAAATGCATCACCGCCTCCCGGGCCCGGGACGCGGCCCGCAAGGCCCGGGAGCTGACCCGCAGAAAGAGCGTCCTCGACTCCGCCGCCCTGCCCGGGAAACTGGCCGACTGCCAGGAGAAGGACCCTTCTAAGTGCGAGATCTTCATCGTGGAGGGCGACTCCGCCGGCGGTTCCGCCAAGATGGGCCGTGACCGCACCATCCAGGCCATCCTGCCCCTCAGAGGCAAAATCCTGAACGTGGAGAAGGCCCGCATGGACCGGATGCTGGCCAACAACGAGATCCGGGCGATGATCACCGCCTTCGGTGCGGGCATGGATTCGGACTTCGACGAAACCAAGCTCCGTTACCACAAGATCATCTGCATGACCGATGCGGACGTGGACGGCAGCCATATCCGGCTCCTGCTCCTCACCTTCTTCTTCAGGCACATGCGGCCCCTCATCGAGCATGGGTACGTGTACATCGCCCAGCCGCCCCTGTACCTGGTGAAGAAGAACAAGTTCGAGCGGTACGTCTACACCGACGAGGAGCTCAGCGAGTGCCTGGACGAGATCGGCCGGGACCCCAAGCCCGTGATCCAGCGCTATAAGGGTCTGGGCGAAATGAACCCGGAGCAGCTGTGGGACACCACCATGAACCCGGAGACCCGCATGATGCTCAGGGTGACCATGGAGGACGCGGCTCAGGCCGACGGCCTCTTCACCCTGCTCATGGGCGATCAGGTGGAGCCCCGCCGGGACTTCATCATCGCCAACAGCAAGCTGGTCACCTATCTGGACGTGTAATCGAGGTTTGAACTATGAGCGAAAACGAGAACAACACCCCCGTCAACGGCGGCATCGTGGCCCGCACCGTCCCCATGCTCCTGGAGCATGAGATGAGCAAGAGCTTCATTTCCTACGCCATGGCGGTCATCACCGACCGTGCCCTGCCCGACGTGCGGGACGGCCTCAAGCCCGTCCACCGCCGCATCCTCTATTCCATGAGTGAGCTGGGCCTGCAGCCCGACAAGCCCTTCCGCAAGAGCGCCCGTATCGTGGGCGACGTGCTGGGCAAGTATCATCCCCACGGCGACACC
>JAZRUD010000200.1:0-1379 GCA_045652385.1 Clostridia bacterium | reverse complement strand
CACCCTCCTCTGGCCCGTGCGGATCGCTCTGGCGGGCAAGCAGGTGACCCCCGGCGGCGCCATCGTGATCCCGCTGCTCCTGGGCCGGGAGGGGAGCATGAAGCGGCTGAAGGGCGGGAGGGAGGAATTAGCATGAAGCTGGGCGTGATCGGCCTTCCCAACGTGGGGAAGAGCACCCTGTTCAACGCCATCACCCAGGCCGGGGCCCAGGCCGCCAACTACCCCTTCTGCACCATCGAGCCCAACGTGGGCGTGGTGGCGGTGCCCGATAAGCGGCTGGACGTGCTGGCGGAGATGTATCATCCCGAGAAGTATACGCCCACCACCATCGAGTTCGTGGACATCGCGGGGCTCGTCCGCGGGGCCAGCCGGGGCGAGGGGCTTGGGAACAAGTTCCTCTCCCACATCCGGGAGGTGGACGCGGTGGTCCACGTGGTTCGCTGCTTCGAGGACGGGAACGTGGTCCACGTGGACGGCAGCATCGACCCGGTCCGGGACGCGGAGACCGTGAATCTGGAGCTGATCTTCGCGGACATGGACACCCTCCAAAAGCGGATCGACAAGAACGCCCGCCTCGCCAAGGCCGACAAGAAGGTGGCGGCGGAGGTGGAGCTGCTGCAGCGGCTGTACGCCCACCTGGAGAGCGGCAAGCCCGCCCGGACCTTCGAGGCGGACAAGGAGGAGCGGGAGGCCATCCGCAGCTGCTTCCTGCTCACCGACAAGCCCGTGATCTACGTGGCGAACATCGCCGAGGACGACATCGGAAACGAAGACAACGCATTCGTGAAGGCCATCGAGGCCGTGGCGAAGGCCGAGGGCGCTGGCTGCCTCACCGTCTGCGCCCGCATCGAGGAGGAGATCGCGGAGCTGGAGCCCGCCGAGAAGCAGGAGTATCTGGAGGAGTTGGGCATCGAGGAAAGCGGCCTCGATAAGCTCATCGCCACCTGCTACGACCTGCTGGGTCTCATGAGCTTCCTCACCGCGGGACCCAAGGAGGTCAGGGCCTGGACCATCCAGAAGGGCACCAAGGCCCCCCAGGCCGCCGGCAAGATCCACACGGACTTCGAGCGGGGCTTCATCCGGGCCGAGGTGGTCTCCTTCGACGACCTGGTGGCAAACGGCACCATGCAGAATTGCAAGGACAAGGGCCTCATCCGATCCGAGGGCAAGGACTACGTCATGCGGGACGGGGACGTGGTGGTCTTCCGCTTCAACGTGTGAGGCGGAAAGCCGAAAAATATAGGAAAATCCCGAAAAAAACAGCTTGACATCGTCAGGCTGTTTTGTTAATATATGCAAGTGCCTATTGGGTGAAGTGCGGCACAAGCCCCGCCGGCGCTTGACTTAGAGGGCAGCAAGTATCAATATTTCATTGGAGG
>JAZRUD010000199.1:0-3010 GCA_045652385.1 Clostridia bacterium | reverse complement strand
TGGTCTTCATCTTCTCATGGATGTCGGAAAGGATGTCCGGGGCCAGGACCATGACGGACATGTTCCGCATCAGCGTGTCGTACTCCTGCTCCTTGGCGGCGATCCGCTTTTGCAGCGCCGCGTCGAAGGATTCCCGGCAGTCCCGCCGATGGTCCTTGTAGCTGCGCAGGAACTGGGCGATCTTCATCTGCATGGGCTCCGAAAGGAGCTGCGCGAGATAATCCTTTACGGCCTTGTCCACTTGGCTTACCCGGACCACCGGGGCCCCGCAATGCTTCTTGCAGTAATAGTAGTGATACTGTCCGCCTTTACGATCCGGGGCGCCGCAAACGTGCATCTTCTCCCCGCACTGACAATAGACCAGCCCGCTGCACAGATACTTTCCCGGGTTCTTCCCGGTCTGCTTACGATCATCCATGATTTTTTGCACCTCGAAAAATGTATTTTTGTCCACGATCGCCGGGATCGCCCCGTCCAGCCGGATGGCGTCCTGTGTCTCCAGCCGCGTTTTGCGGTGGCGGCACCCTTCCACCGAGTACACATAGATACCCGCATACTTCTCGTTGCGCAGGATCTCATAGATCTGCGTATACTTGATGGGGCTGCCGTTGCGGCCCCGGATGCCCGCCTCCCGCATCTCCCGGATCAGGTCGGTGAATCCCCGGCGATTCAGGGCGGCGTCGAACATCTTGCGGACGTAGAATGCTTCCAGATCGTTGATGATCAGCTTCTGGTCCACCACGCGAAACCCGAAGGGGGCGGGGCCGCCGTTGTGCAGCCCCTTCAAAGCGATCTCCCGATGCCCCTTTCGGACCTCCTTGGACAGGTTCTTGCTGTAATACTCCGACAGGACCCACATCATCTGTTTGGCGAAGTCGCCTTCAATGCTGGTGCCGAAGTTCTGCGCCACGGCGATGATGGGGATCTTCTCCCGCTCCATCATCTTGGACAACCGTACATGTTCCTCCAGCGACCGGGCCACCCGATCATACTTGTGGATCAGCAGCACATCAAAGCGTTTCTGCTTCGCATCCTGCAGCATCAGCTGATACTGCAACCGGTGGTCGGTCTTTTCCTCCGTGCCGGAGATGGCCTCGTCGGAAAAGATCTTGTAGATGTCCAGCCCGTTCGCCTTGGCATATTCGGTGCAGGCCCGCACCTGGGCCTGGGTGCTCAGCTCCGTTTGGTTGTCGGAACTGAATCGGGTGTAGATCGCCGCTTTCAACTCACATCACTCTCCTTTTACTTTTCTTCTATATCAATCAGCAGGTCCGATCCCAGCTTTTCCACCAGGAACTTCGCCAGCGTCCTGATCGTCATCTCGTTGTATGTAAAGGCGGCGTCCATGTGGTCGTCCTTCTTGTAGATCACATACTGTGCCCGGACCGGCACACAGACCCGCTCATTGCCCAATACTTCCGCTCGGTTCATCGTGCTTCTCCCTTCTAACGTGCTCACCGTTCATAGTCCATGTATTCCTGTTTCAGCTCCCTGTCCTCCGTCAGGAAAGGCTGGAGATTTTCGTGGAGTATGGCGCTGTCCGCCTCTATCTGCTCACAAAGGTGACGTTCATTTTTCAGGTCGCGAAGCGCCCGATTTACCTCCACGAGATCAGCATACAGCCTTTCCCGCTCAAGTTTGAGGATGTCGATGGGTGTATTTGCTAAAAGTTGCTCTACTTTTTGCAGGTTTTTCTGCTCCTCCTCGGAGAGGGGGCAGGCGGCCCGGTCCCGATCCCGGTACATGGCCCGAAGCTGCAGGGCGTCGTAGAGGGGCCGCTGCCGCTTCTTTTGCCCGTTCAGGATGATCCGGTGCTTGGTCTGGTAGTCGATCTGGCGATTCAGGTCAGCTATGCGGGCGTCCACCTGCGCCAGGGTGTCCAGCTTGTGGTCGGCCAGGTACGCCGCCTGCTTCTTCAGCTGCTCGAACCGCTTCAATTCCTTAGGCGGTACCACGTGCTGGGTCTGCACCCCGTCGTTTACCAGGCCAAGGATGTAGCACCAGGCCAGGACGCAGGCTCGAAAGCCCGTGACCTTCCCCCGGGGGAACCAGACCCGCTCCTGCCGGGGCATGATGACCTCGAAAGCGGGGTCCATCATGGCCCTGTCGATGTAGGCGATGAGCTCGTCCTCCGTCATGGCCTTCCCCTTGACCCGGGCCCGGTGCCCCTGCTCCTCCCCGTAGGGGACGAAGGTGGGATAGCGGCTCCGGTGCTGGATGGCGTAACCCCGATTCTCCATGAGGGCGTAAAAGCCGCCCACGTCCATGGCCAGGGACAGGCATTCCTCCACGTCCCGGTCCACCAGCTCCTTCTGGGACCGAATGCCCAGCTTCTTCATGCGCCACTCCACGTAGGTGAGGGCCCGCCGGCTTGGCTCGTCGATGACCGACAGGCCGTATTCCCGGCAAAGGCTGTCGGACAGGGTCCGGATTTCCTTGAAGTAGGAATTGGGTGAGGAGTGGTACTTGTGCCCGTCCCGGTCCGAGACGGAATTGAAAATGATGTGGTTGTGGACGTGGGCCTTGTCCACATGGGTGCCCACGATCACCTCGAACCCGTCCAGATACCGTTCCGCGAACCGGTTCCCGATCTCATGAGCCAACTCCGGGGTGATCTCCCCGGGCCGAAAGCTCTGGATCAGGTGATAGGCCTGGACGCCGTCGGACCGCCCGAAGCGGCGCTTGGTGTCCTTCCAGGTCCGGGCCGCCGTCTCCGGCACACAGCCTACGGAGGAAACGAACACCTGCTCGCTGGTCTTCTTGGGATTAATGACATACCGAATCAGCTTGTCGAGGCGGGTATCCTTGGCCAGTATCTTCGTCACCGCCATCGTTCCACCTCCTCCCGCAGCTCCCGGTGGAGGGCCTTCACCCGGTCCCACTCGGCCCGGTCGATGAGTCCGACGGCATTGGCCCGGTGGGCCAGCTGGTTCAGATTGTTGCCGATCCGGTCCACGGCCCGCAGCACCTCCCTGAGCTCCGGGGTGGGCTTGGCCTTCAGCTCCGTGTC
>JAZRUD010000198.1:0-2648 GCA_045652385.1 Clostridia bacterium | reverse complement strand
GGCGCAGGCGCGGCCTTGGGGGCGGGCTTGGGCGCAGCGGCCTTGGGCGCGGCGGGACGGGCAGCGGGGGCTGCGCCGGGGATAGGCCGACGGGGACCGGCGGCGGGACGGGCAGCGGGAGCCGCGGCGGGGGCGCCGGCGGCGATCTCTTCCACTTCCACCTGATACAGAACACCATTCACATTGACGTTGAAAGTACGCATGATTCCTTTTTCCTCCCTAAATCAGTTCAATCTTGTAATGGATAAGATGCGGATGCCGCTGACGTCCTCGCCCATGACGGTGGCGATGGCGGCGGAGATGGCGGCCACCATGCTCTGGCGGTCTTCAACTTCCTCCACCACGGGCTCAGGCGCCGGTTCCGGTTCGGCCGCGGCAGCGACGGGCGCGGCGGGTTGTTCTGCGGGCATGGCTTTAACCGCCTTGGCAGCCTCCTTGGCCGTTGATCCCTTCATGATCTTCCCCAAAAGGGTGATGATCAGGATCAGCGCAAGCAAGCCTACAAAGACGGTGCCAAAGCCCAGCACGAATACGGTGAGAAATGGCAGGTCGACATTCGCCGCGGCCATCACCCATAGACTCATGTTGGTCAACATTTTTCCCTCCTGCAAGTTTTCATGCATTATGAGTCTTCATTATGACCCATCTTTTAATTAATTCGACGTAAATCCTCTTTTCCCTTCTTCCTTTTCAGGAATCGTTAATATATTTTTCGGTCATGCTGTTCCTATGCTGATATTGTTTCTGCGGGCGGTGCTCCTGTACGTCTTCATCCTCTTCATCCTGCGCATGACGGGCAAGCGGCAGATCGCCGATCTGCAGCCCTTCGACCTGATCATCACCATGGCCGTGGCGGACCTGGCCTCCACCGCCATCGCGGACACGAACATCCCCCTGCTCTACAGCGTGGTGCCCATCCTCGGACTGTATCTCGTTCAACAGGCGGTGGCCGCTCTGAGCCTTCGCTCCCGACGGTTCCGCACCTTCGTGTGCGGCTCTCCCCTGCTGCTGGTCCGGGAGGGGGTGCTTCAGGAGGGGATCATGCGGCAGGCCAACTACACCGTCTCAGATCTCAGCGATCACCTTCGAGCCCAGCAGGTTTTCGATCTGAAGTCGGTCCGATACGCCATTTTGGAAACCAACGGTTCCCTGTCGATCCTGGAGAAACAGAAGGCGGACAAACCTCAGCCCAAGCTCAGCTATATGCTCATTTTGGACGGAGAGCTCTGCCGGGCGGCCCTGAAGCACCTGAATATCCGCCCCAAGGCCCTGCGGGAACTGCTGGAGCGGTACGGGGTGAAGGAGATAGAAGACGTGTTCTATCTGCAATATATGGGGGACGGCTCCCTCCGCCTCCAGCTCAAGGCGCGGCGGGGCGCGAAGATCAGGGACATTTCCCAGAAGGAGGCGAAGGAGCTGTGTTCGTAAAGGTCAGACGCATCTTCACCATAGGTGCGATCCTGTTTTTGCTGCTGCTGTTCATCCTCCCCTCCCTGTATCTGAAAAGGGAATGCGAACGCTTGGACCGGCTGTGCGATCAAGTTGTCGCCGCCGGCGACAGAGCCGCCTATGACGAGCTGCGCAGTCGCTACGAGATCATGCGCAAAAGGGCGGAGCTGTTTTTGGATCACGCCGTCATGGACGCGGCCACGGTGCCTCTGCAGCTCATGGGCGTGTATCTGGACGCCGGGGGTCCTATCGCCCTGAGCGCGGCAGCGGCGGAGTTTCGTCAGGCCCTCGCTTGCATGCTGTCCATCGAGACCGGGGATATCCGGCTGCTTTTGTAACATTTTCGCAACAGGCCTGTTAACAGCGCCTTAGGCCCTTGCTCCGGCCTCCCGGCAGGCGGTATACTCAGGGCATGAAGAAAGCCATTTCAAAAGAGCAGCTCTGGGGCGGAGCGGCCCTGCTGCTTCTGGCGGCGACCGTCTGGTTCGGGCTGCCGCCCTACTATCACTATGTGGCCATCGGCCTGGCGGCGCTGATTTTGCCCGTCCTCCTCTGGCGCAAAGGGACCTTTTGGATCGTGCTGCTGTCCCTGGCGGGCTGCGGCGTCTTTCTGCTCCGGTTTCGGGCCTCCGGCTACCATTATGCCGCTCTGGTCCCTCTGACTGCAGCGGCGCTGCTGCCGGTATTTCGGTTCGGGAAGAAGGGAATCAGACGCATGGTCGGCGCAGCCGTCGCCCTGGGGCTGGCCCTGTTCCTGGCGGCGGAAACGCCCATCCTGTACACCGCCCTGACGGCCGCCGAAAGCGACGCCCCCTATGTGATCGTGCTGGGGGCGGCAGTCTAGGGCGAGACCCCCTCCATCTCCGTCCGGCACCGGGCGGACCGGGCAGCGGAGCATCTCCACAGCAATCCGGACGCCGTGGCCGTGGTCTCCGGCGGCCAGGGGGAAGGCGAGACCATCTCCGAGGCGGAGGCCATGCGCCGGTATCTGACGGACAAGAGCGTGGCGCAAAGCCGCATCCTTATGGAGGATCGATCCACCTCCACCTGGGAGAATCTGACCTTCTCCAAGCAAATTATCGAGGAAAGCAGCGGGGATCCGAGCCGGGTGGCCGTCGTGTCCAGCGCCTACCACCTGTACCGGGCCCGGCGCATGGCCGCCGCCCTGGGCATGAACGCGGACGGCCTTGCCAGCTCCG
>JAZRUD010000197.1:0-2256 GCA_045652385.1 Clostridia bacterium | reverse complement strand
CACGGCCACGACGCCGACGAGGTGTTCACCAGCTGGGGCGTGGAGACGGCCAACAAGTATTCTAAGGACGAGATCGAAAGCATCCTGACGAAGCTGGACGACGCCCAGACCTACGGCGCCATCCTCCGGGCCAAGGGCGTGGTCGCCGGCGCCGACGGAGCGTGGATCCACTACGACTACGTGCCCGAGGAGCAGGACGTGCGCACCGGTCCCGCCGCCTTCACAGGCCGCATCTGCGTCATCGGTTCCCAGCTCAAAGAGGACGCCCTCAAGGCGCTGTTCCGGGTGTAAGCTATGGAAGATATCCCCGTATTCCTGTTCACGGGCTTCCTGGACGCGGGCAAGACCTCCTTCGTCCAGAGCCTGCTGGAGGATAAGGAATTCAATAACGGCCAGCCTACGCTGGTGATCCAGTGCGAGGAGGGCGAGGAGGAGCTTCTGCCCGACCGGTTCCCCAAGAAGGGAAAGGTCTCCATCGTGTCCATCGACAGCGAGGACCGGCTCACGGAGGGCCATCTCCTGGCCCTGACGAAGCAGTATAAGCCCGCCCGGATCATCGTGGAATACAACGGCATGTGGCTCAATAACAGCCTCTTTCAGGCCCTGCCCGAAAGCTGGTCCATCGCGGGCGAGACATTGTTCTTCGATTCCACCACCTTCGCCGTGTACAACGCCAACATGCGGCAGCTGGTGGTGGATAAGCTCAGGACCGCGGAGCTGGTGCTCTTCAACCGGGTCACGGAGGACACGGACAAGATGGCCCTTCACAAGATCGTCCGGGCCATCACCCGCCAGGCGGACATCGCCTACTCCTACGACAGCGGCAAGACGGAGTACGACGAGATCGTGGACCCCCTGCCTTTCGACGTGGACGCGCCCATCGTGAAGGTGGCGGACAAAGACTACGCCCTCTTCTATCAGGACCTGGTGGAGGATTTCAAGAAGTACCACGGGAAGGTGGTGGAGTTCACCGCCCTGGTGGCCCGGAACAACAAGATGCCCAAGGACACCTTCGTGGCCGGCCGGCAGCTCATGCAGTGCTGCGCCGCGGACATCCAGTTCGCCGCCTTCGCCTTCAAGTACGACAACGCCGCCAGCCTCCAGAACCAGGGCTGGTACAAGGTGACCGCCAAGATCGAGGTCCGCTACTCCGCGATCTACGGCAAGAAGGGCCCCGTCTTCAACACCCTGGCCATCGAGCCTTGGCAGGAGCCCGAGGAGCCCGTGGCCACGTTCTATTGAGCGCGTCCCTTTCGCCGCCATTTCTTTTCAGAAAAAAAGAGAAGCTTAAGCAGAATCGTCGCAATTCTTGCTTAAGCTTTTTTCTTCTTAAAATCCTTTTGGTCCTTCTTTCTTTCCGGAAAAAGGATCGTGCTTTCAACAGGCCCCCTTCAGAAACTCCTCTACCTCGCCTCGATGCGGGATGGACGGCGCGGCGCCGGGGCGCTGGACGGCCAAAGCCGAGGCCGCGGCGGCCAGGCGCAGGGCGGCGGCGCAGGAAAGGTTTTCCGAGAGCGCGGCGGCGTAGTAGCCCAGGAAGCAGTCCCCGGCGGCGGTGGTGTCCACGGCCTGTACGGGGAAGGCGGGTTGGAAGAGGAGCTCGGACCCGGTCCAAAGGGACGCGCCCCGGCTGCCCTGGGTCAGCAGAATCTTCTGGTTCGGGTACGCGGCCTTGAGGGCGTCCATGTCCCCGGCCAGCGCCCGGCCCTCGCCCTCGTTGACGATCAGCGTGTCCAGAAGCTCCAACGGCAGCGATTTTACCGAATCCTCCATGGGCGCAGGGTTAAAGAGGATGCGCAGGCCCTTCTGGGCCGCCCGGCGGATGATATGCTCGAGGCCGTTGATCTCGTTCTGCAGCAGCAGGATGTCCCCGGGGCCCACCTTCTCGAGGGCGATCCCCACGGTCTCGGCGGTGACGGCCCGGTTCGCGCCGCCCAGGATGATGATGGCGTTCTCCCCCTGGGGATTGACCTGGATGACGGCGTGGCCCGTGGGCACGTTCACCCGCGCCACGGCGGACACGTCCGCTCCGGCGTCCCTGAGAAGGTCGAGAAGCATGTCCCCGTCCGCGCCTACGGCGCCGCCGTGACAGACCTCTGCGCCTGCACGGGCCGCGGCCACGGTCTGATTGAGGCCCTTGCCCCCGGGAAACACGTCCCGGCGGCTCGAAAGCAGGGTCTCCCCCGCCGCCACGAAATGGGGCACCGCGTATACATAGTCCAGGTTCAGGGAACCGATATTCAAAATCTTCGCCAT
>JAZRUD010000196.1:0-1319 GCA_045652385.1 Clostridia bacterium | reverse complement strand
GGTGAAGAAGTACATCGGCGCCTATGCTGCCGCCATGGGCGGGGTGGACGCCATCGTGTTTACCGCCGGCGTGGGCGAGAACGACAGGGGCGTCCGCGAAAAGGTCCTCAGCAACATGGAATTCCTGGGCGTCATTCCCGACGTGGAATACAACCGGAACGGTCCCCGCGGCGAGGAGATCTGCATCAGCAAGCCTGAGAGCAAGGTCAAAGTCTTCGTCATCCCCACGGATGAGGAGATGGCCATCGCCCGCGACACGGCTGAGCTGGCCTGCTAAGGATCGATAATTCACGGTCTAAAGGCTTCTTCCTCTTGCGGAAGGAGCCTTTTTCCATTAGAATATGCCCATGGAATTCATTTGCAGCGATACAAATCTATACGATCCTCAACAGGTGGAGCATCTTTCCGGCCGATTCGGCCTCTCAAGGGTCGCCGTCCGTGCATTGCTTCGCCGGGGGATGGATACTCCGGAGAAAATCGACGCCTTTCTGCATCCGGAGCGGCAGCCTCTGCCCGATTGGCAGGAGATGCGGGGGATGGCCGAGGCTGCAGCGTGCATCCGGCAGGGGATCCGGGACGGCAAGCGCATTTGTATTTACGGAGATTACGACGCCGACGGCGTCAGCGCTTCCGCCATACTGTATCGGTGTTTGAAAAAGCAGAAAGCTGACGTGACCTGCTATATTCCGTCCCGCCATACGGAGGGGTACGGACTCAACGAGACCGCTGTTCGGCAGCTGGCCGAAGAGGGGATAGAGGTGCTCGTCACCGTGGACAACGGTATATCCGCGATACGGGAAGTCGCTTTGGCCCGGTCCCTTGGCATGACCGTCGTCGTGACGGATCATCACCGCAGCGGCGACGATCTGCCTGCGGCCAACGCCCTGGTGTCCGTGTCGGAGGGAGATTTTCGGGAGCGCGTGGGCGATCTTTGCGGGGCGGGCGTGGCCTGGCTCCTGGCCTGTGCTCTGGAGAACAGCGGGGGAGAGGCGTATTTGCCCTTCGTGGCCGTGGCCACGGTGGCGGACGTGGTGTCGCTGATGGGCTGTAATCGGGTTTTGGTGACCCGCGGCCTGCCCCTCGTTCGAGGCCAAGCGGGGCTTGCCGCCCTGCTGGTATCGGCTCTTTTCATCAACTTCGTGACGAAGCTGGACCCGATCAGCGTCTATCGGTCGATGTTCAAGGGGGCGTTCGGTACGCCTAGAAGGACCTGGATCACGGTAAGAGACACCTGTCTGCTGCTGCTGATATCCGTATCGCTGACTCCGGCATTCCGGATGCGTTTCTGGAACTGCGGCGCCGAAGGACAGATCCTGGTC
>JAZRUD010000195.1:0-1426 GCA_045652385.1 Clostridia bacterium | reverse complement strand
TTCACGCTGGACTACGTGATCCGAGGCGTGGATCCCCATATCCCTGAGCCCATCTTCAACCTGGTGCAGGGCTTGGGCGGACGGGAATTCTTTGCCGAGCACTTGATCCTCTGCGGCGCAGCATACCTTTTCTTCACCGTTTTGAACGGTCTGTTTACCTATCTGCGGCGGCGCTCTACGGCCTACGCGGCCGAGGGCATGGCCAAGAGTCTCCGGGACGCCCTCTACGAGCACATCAACGCCGTGCCCTACGATTACCACAAACATGTGTCCACCGGCGATCTGGTCCAGCGGTGCACCTCAGACGTGGAAACGGTCCGGCGGTTTTTGAGCGTGCAGATGATGGACATCCTCCGTACTGCGGTCATGTTCTTCACAGCCCTGGTGATCCTTCTGCGCATCCACGTGCCCATGGCTCTCATCTCCATGGTCACTCTGCCCCTGCTCACCGTGTCCTCCTTCGTATACTTCCGCTATGTACAGCGTTACTTCAAGGATGCGGACGAAGCGGAAGGACAGCTCTCCGCCGCTCTGCAGGAGAATATGACGGGCGTGCGCATCGTCCGCGCCTTCGGCCAGGAGCGCGCGGAATACAAAAAGCTGACCCGGCTGAACGCCAAGACCCGGGATGCCAATATCCGGCTGAACAAGCTCCTGGGCTATTATTGGGGCCTGTCCGACGCGGTGGGCTTCTCCCAGATCGGTATCTCCCTGGCTGCGGGCATCTACTTTTGCGCCAAGGGCACCATGACGCTGGGTCTGGTCACCCTCTTCTCCACCTACACCGCCATGCTCACCTGGCCTGTCAGACAGTTGGGGCGTATCCTCGCCGACATGGGCAAGGCCTCCGTCTCCCTGCAGCGCCTTACCGAGATCATGGATGCGGAACCCGAAAAGGAACCGGGCAAAGCGCTGACAGTGGATATGACCGGGGACATATGCTTCGATCACGTATGCTTCGGCTACAACGCGCCTGACGACGTGCTGAAGGATATCAGCTTTACGGTGCGTCCCGGAGAGACCGTGGCGATCCTGGGCTCCACCGGTTCAGGCAAAAGCAGCCTCGTTCAGCTCCTGCAGCGGCTATATACCTGCACCCGGGGCAAGATCACTATCGGCGGCGTAAACATCAATGATATCGACCATGCCTGTCTTCGGCGAAACATCGGCATCGTGCTGCAGGAGCCCTTCCTCTTTTCCCGCACCCTGCGTGAAAACCTGGGCATCGCCTCCCGGGATCTTCCGGAGGAGGAGCTGCGGGCGGCGGCGAAGGCCGCCTGCCTGGAGGATACGGTTTCCGGCTTTGCAAAGGGATATGATACCTTTGTGGGCGAGCGGGGCGTCACGCTTTCCGGCGGACAGCTCCAGCGGGTAGCCATCGCCCGGACGCTGATGCAAAAGGCGCCCATTCTGATCTTCGACGACT
>JAZRUD010000194.1:0-1738 GCA_045652385.1 Clostridia bacterium | reverse complement strand
GATGATGCATCAGCTTCCAGATCTTCTGAAAAATGGCGACACCATTTTGGTCAAAGGTTCTCGGGGCATGCACCTCGAAAGGACTGTGGATTTGATCCGTTCGCTATGATCGAGAAAAAGAATATGCAAAAAAGAGCCGGAAAACCGGCTCTTTTCTGTTTACGATATACGCCTAATCGTTTTGCTCGATTTCGCGCTGCTTGTCCATAAGGGTGCGAATGCCGGCTTCTCCCAGAAGAAGCAGCGCATCCAGTTCAGCCCGAGAGAAGGAACGGCCTTCCCCGGTACCCTGGATTTCGATGAACTCGCCCGCTTCGTTCATGACCAGATTCATGTCCACTTGTGCAGAGGAATCCTCCCCATAACAAAGGTCAAGCATCGGTTTGTCGTGGACGACGCCCACGGACACGGCAGCAATTCGGTGGATCATGGGGTCCTGCGCCAGCCGTCCCTCTTTAAGCCATTTTTGTACGCCCAAAGCTACGGCCACATAAGCCCCGGTGATGGACGCGGTGCGGGTGCCTCCGTCGGCCTGGAGCACGTCGCAGTCCACATAGATGACCCGCTCCCCCAGCTTATCGAGATCCACGCCCGACCGCAGGCTCCGGCCGATAAGCCGCTGTATCTCCGTGGAACGGCCGTCCTGCTTCATATAATCCCGCTTCTTCCGATTGCCGGTGCTGGAAGGGAGCATGGCGTATTCCGCTGTAAGCCATCCCTTCCCCGTTCCCTTCAAAAAGGGCATGGTGCCCTCCTCCAAAAGGGCCGTGCACAGCACCCGCGTGTTGCCCCAGTTGATGAGCACGGAGCCTCCCTTGGTATCGGTGAAGTCCCGGATCATGGTGATGGGCCTCAATTCATTTTCCTGTCTGCCGTCCTTGCGCATAAATGCCTCCTGATCGGGTTGATATTATATTTTACCATATCCACCACAAAAAAGAAAGCGGCATCGCTGCCGCTTCACTTTTGATTTTATTATTCCG
Organism: Clostridia bacterium; assembly: GCA_045652385.1. Classification (GTDB taxonomy): domain Bacteria; phylum Bacillota; class Clostridia; order Christensenellales; family CAG-138; genus RUG472. Next base: position 755 of record JAZRUD010000194.1, on the reverse strand, counting down.
CCTTCGGCGTCGCCTTGGGTTCAACGGACTTTCTGTGAGCCCGAGGCGCTTTAGGCGCTTCCAGCCTGATGGGGTCCTTGCGGAGGATCGTGGGCTTCTTCAGCTTGCGGATCACGTCGCCGTCGATCTTGCAGGCCTGGATGTTCTCTTCCGAGGGGATGTCGTACATCACGTCCAGCATTACATCCTCCATGATGGCTCTAAGGCCCCGAGCGCCGGTCTTGCGTTCGATAGCTACCTTGGCTACGGCTCGCAGAGCGTCCTCGGTGAGGATCAGCTCCACACCATCCATCTCGAACAGGCGGGAATACTGTTTCGCCAGAGCGTTCTTGGGCTCCGTGAGGATGTGCATGAGGGCGTCTTCGTCCAGGCTGTCCAGCGTGACGATGACGGGGACCCGACCGACGAATTCGGGGATCAGACCGAACTTCAGCAAGTCCTCGGGCAGGATGTCCTTCAGGACCTGACCGATATCCTTCTCCTCCTTGGACTTGATCGCCGCGCCGAAACCCAGCATCTTCTGGCCCGTACGGCGTTCGATGATCTTATCAATGCCCGTGAAGGCGCCGCCGCAGATGAAGAGGATGTTGGTGGTATCGATCTGGGGGCACTCCTGCTGGGGGTGCTTGCGTCCGCCCTGAGGCGGCACGTTGGCCACGGTCCCCTCCAGGATCTTCAGCAGAGCCTGCTGGACGCCTTCGCCGGATACGTCCCGGGTAATGGACACGTTCTCACCCTTGCGGGCGATCTTATCG
>JAZRUD010000193.1:0-1359 GCA_045652385.1 Clostridia bacterium | reverse complement strand
CCCTGACCCGCAGGCGCCTTCTCCCGCCGGAAACGGGGGAGCAGCACCGCCAGGGCGACGGTCAGCAGCAGCAGCCCCAACAGCAGATACAGATACGCGGAACGGGTCATGGGCCTTTCCTCCTTTGTAGGTTTTTTACAGGAAAAGCATGGCCCGATCCAAAACAAAGTATACAAAAAGCGTTCCTGCGCTTGACGCGAGGCACAGGCCGTCAGGAAGGACGGCAGAAGCCGTTTTCTCCGTGCCCGAGCTAGTACACTATGCGAAGAGCCGGAAAAACGGCTAATTTGCGGCATTTGATTGGGAAAGGACGCAGCTATGCGTCCTTTCTGCCTTTGCTATAACTTTCGCTTTCTTTGCTGCTGCTCTTACTATCGTTTTCTTTGCTGCAAATGGTCTGCCGCCTTTTATGACGGCCTGTTCAACCGTTTTCCCGGGGCAGCAGCACCGTAAACGTCGTGCCGCTTTCTTCACTGCTTTCGGCGGTCACGGAACCGCCCATGGCCTCCGCCACGCTCTGGACGATGGCAAGGCCCAGCCCGGAGCTGTCGGCGGCGGTGCGGCTTTTGTCCACCCGATAGAAGCGTTCGAATACGTGGGAGAGGTCCTCTGCCGGGATGCAGGAGCCGGTGTTGTGGACGGAGAGCTTGGCCTTCTTGCCCGCCTTCTCCAGCGACACGGTGATGGCGCTGCCCGGCGCGGCGTACTTGCAGGCGTTGTCCAGCAAACATTCGAGAACGCTCTGGACCTGGGCCCGGTTGCCCTTGACGGCGAGGCCGCTTTCCACGTTCTCGTCGATGGTGAGCCCCCGTTCGAAGGCCGTGGCCTCGAAGGCCAGGGCGCTCTCCATGACCATGTCGGAGAGGTCCATGGTTTCCCCGGCGTTCCGGCCGGGATCGTCCTCCATGCGGGCCAGGGTCAGCATCTTCTGGACCAGGTCCTTCATGCGCTTGGCGGCGGTCTCGATCCTGTCCAGCTCCGGCGCGTCGCCGCCCTCGTGCTGCTTCAAAAGCTCGCTGTTGCTCAAAATGACGGTCAGGGGGGTCTTGAGGTCGTGGGACGCGTCCGCCACGAACTGCCGCTGCATGTCCCAGGCCTTGGCCATGGGCCGCACGGCCCAGCCGGACAGAAGCCACACCAGGAGCAGCAGCGCCAGCCACACCCCCGCCGCGAACAGCGACAGAGCCTTGGCGGCGGCGGTCAGCAGCCGATCCTCCATGGCGGTGTCCACCACGGCCACGTAGGTCTTGCCGTCGCGCTTCTCCACCGCGGCGCGGACGCCCTTGTTTTTCAGCTTTCCGCCCTGGGCGGCCTCCCTGGCCAGCTCCCGCTGCTCCGCCTCGGAGAAGCGCTCCAGGG
>JAZRUD010000192.1:0-5746 GCA_045652385.1 Clostridia bacterium | reverse complement strand
CTGAGGCACGGCGGACTCGGCTGCCTGGGCGGCGTCGCCCGTATTGCATCCGGCGAGGAGCAGGAGGCACAGCAAGCAAAGGATCAGCGTTCGTATCTTCAACAAAGGATTCCGCCTTTCGTCAAATTCATATGCCTATTGTACAGGATATGTGCAACAAAAAAGCGGACAACTTATCAACAAATCGTAAACAGTGACAAGGCCCCGCCAGGTTTTGGCAGGGCCCTTTCAATCTCATTCCAGTGTCACCCGATAGATGGTGTATTCATTGGTAAAGGTATAACGTCCGGCTTCCTCTGAATATGGGCCGAGCGTATTGGTATTGAAGCACAGAATATAGTCCCCGGCAGGCAGCTCATTGATGACGTCGATGTCAGCATCATTATACAGCATGCTCGTTAAGTCGCCGGTGAACACTTCCACAGTCCCCACGCTGACGCCCTCCGAGGCGGTGAGAATGTTCAGAGGCCGGGTCCATACGATCCTCTGCTCGGGAAAAGACATGCCTTTCAAGGCTTCCAGCAACGGCTCACCCTCGGCGGTCACGCCATCCTCGGTCAGGCTCTGTATCAGGACCGTCACCGTGCCGGGATATATGACGCCGCCGGTCTCTACAGCCATGGCGGGGACAGGCTGGGGCGTGAGGACGTTCACCTTGTTCAGGGCGTATTCCCGGTCGTCGCCGTCGATCCTGGCCGCGACGGTCAGTTTACTGACCTCATGTTCCGCCCCGTCCGTCCAAAGGAAGCATTCCCGGGCGGAATAGTCATGGGGACCGCCCGTGATCCGCTCCCGGATCTCGTCCAGGGCCAGGACCGGTGCAACCTGATCCGAGCCGCCGTCTTTCAGGACGATCTTGCCGTACGACATGGGCAGAGGTTCTCCGTCAAAGGCCGGGGATCGGCCGAAGACGACGGTGTTCCCGTTATGGTAGACCACGTTGATCCGCTCTGAGTCGCAGCCCCGAGTCATCCACTCGATAGCGCCGTGATTGTAGTAGAACAATTCCGGCCCCGTATCCCCGTCAAAAGCATATTGAGCCAGGATATAGGCCGTATCCGGCAGAGAGCCGTCCTCCTTTTCCATGTCGAAGAGGACGCCGCACATCCAGACGCCTTCCGAGGCGATGTGTTCCCCGCTGACCCGCAGCGCCCGGGCCACGGCCTGGCCGTATTGCTGTACGATCTCCTGTCCGTCCCAATCGTCCGTCAGATCCAGGATGATGGGCTGATTTTGGGAAAGCCAGTATTCCACGCCCTGACGCTCCCTATTCTCTGCGTCAGAACTGGGCTGGGGGCCCATGACCACTTTCGCCTCCGGTAGCTCTTTTTCCATGTTCACGTCCACGGGGCCTTCCTCCGTCTCGAACCGGAGGGTGTGTGCCTCCATGGCGTACTCCCAATCAGCAGCAGACATTGTCACCAGGAAGAATTCCCTGGCCGCGCCGGGATAGGCGCTGCCTGCCGCATCAAGGCGGTTTTGCACATCGGTGATGGAGGCCGCCATGCTGAACTCCACGTCCGTGCCCGGTTCCTGGCCCAATACAGCCCCCCGTTTCACATGGGGAATGCCCGGTTCGGCGATCATGGGCTCCGTGCCGTAGAGAAAGTGGCGCTGATGGAGCTCGGTGTAACTGTCCTCCGCAGAATAAACGGCGTGGTTGGGTCCTTGCCCACTGCCCTTCGTACACCAGAGCACGTCGCCGTTCTCCCGGACACAGTAGAGCTCCGGCCCCTCGTTCGTGCCGAAGGCATGCTTGGCCAGGACGAAATACCCATCCAAAGAGCTTTCCCCCACCCGACGGGGTTTGATAGCGCAAAGCCACAGCTCGTCGGGCTCCTCTTCGCCCTGGATCATCAAATAACGCAGGATGCCCTGATACAGAGCCTCGTATTTCTCTGTGTTTTCAAAGTTGAAACCGTCGCTTAGAGCGATGACCTTGGTGTCCCCCTTCCACTCTCCGGGACCGGGCGTGGGCTGGGCCATCCGAGCCGTGGGCTCCTGGGAAGCGGCGGCGTTGGTCTTGCTGTCGCCCCCGCCCAGCACCCCCATGAGGATGATCGCCAAACAGGCGGCCGCCGCGACGACGCTGACGGCCCCGGCAAAGACGCCTGTGGCGGTGGGACGCTTTTTGACCTTTACGCCCTCGTTCTCCAGCGCCTGTTTCATCTTCCGCTCGAAGGAGCGGGGCAAATCCGGAAACAGATCGTTCTGCAGCCGGTTTTCAAAATCATTCTTCTTCATCGGGCTGCCTCCTTTTCCTGCAGCAAGGCCCGAAGGCTGGCACGGGCCCGGGAGAGGCGGCTTCTTACCGTCCCTTCGCTGACCTCGGTCAGAGCGGCGATCTCCCGGGTGTCGTAGCCTTCGTAATAGTAGAGGGTGATGGTGAAGCGCTCCTCGGGGCTCAGCTTGTCGAAGGCCCGGTTGAGGTCCACGTCGGGCACGACCATCTCATAGCTCAGCTCTCCCTGCTCGTCCACGTTCGCCGTGGGCCGGCGGCGCCTGAGCATATCGAAACACTCGTTTTTCAGGATTTGGATAAGCCAGGTTTTGAAATAGCGGCGCTGCTTCAGTGTATCGAGGCTGCGGTACGCCTTCAGCACCGCGTTCTGGGCGGCGTCCTCACAATCGGTTCGGTTGCGCAAAATGGCGAAGGCGACGCGAAACAGGGTCGGCCCCAGCTTCTCGATCTCACGGGAGAACCAGGCGTCGTTTTCGTGGCTGCTCATACGCGCTCCTTTCTGCGGATGATCATCTACTAAGTAGACGGCGGGAGGCGCAAAAATGCTGCAGAAATTCAGATATGTTTTTTCGCATAGGCCAGTAGGGCCGTTTTTTCGTTGGGCAGGTCGCCGTCCGCTGCTTTCTCCAGCATGTCGTTCAGCAGCTGACCCATCCGGGGACCGGGCGCCATGCCCAGGGAAAGGAGATCTTCGCCGGAGACGGCCAGGGTCTTCAGGGACAGACAGGGCTTCTGGTCCAGGACCGCGTCAAGGAGCTGTCCCCACTTCTCCACGTTCAGGAGGGCCGTTTTTCGGGCATAGGGGGAATGGGCCAGAGCGTCGCAGCGCTCCACCACCAGCAGGTCCCGCACGCGATCCGAGTCCTCATGGAGCAGAAAGCGGCGCATAGTCTTCTCCGTATCCGGCAGCCATGTGTCGTGCTTCTCCACCAGGTACAGGACTCGATCCAGGGTATCGTTGTCGCATTTCAGGCGGCGCAGGGCCTCCTCCGCCAGCTCCCGGCTCCTGCGGGGATGGCCGTAAAAATGGCCCCGGCCTGTTTCGTCCCGGGTAAAGCAATCTGGCTTGCCGCAGTCGTGAAAGAGCAGAGCCAGGCGATAGACCGGGTCCGGGGGGCTTGCCTCAAAGGCCCGCAGGGTATGCTCCCACACGTCGCTGTCGTGGTAGGGGCTGTGCTGCTCGAAGCCCTCCATGGGCAGGAGCTCCGGCAATATGGTGAAGATAACGTGCGCGAACTCTCGCAGGACCCGCCCGGCGGCGGGACCGGTCAGGATGCCCTTGAGTTCCGAGAAGATGCGCTCGGCGCTGATATGATTCAGGAGCGCCCGTTCCTCGATCATGGCTCGGGCGGTGGCGGGCTCCACGGTGAAATCCAGTCTGGACGCGAACCGCAATCCCCGCAGAATACGCAGACCGTCCTCCCGGAAGCGTTCCACGGGATCGCCTACGGTACGAATGATATGGTTTTTCAGGTCCTGCTGTCCGCCGAACCGATCAATGAGCTGCTCTTGCTCGTCCAGGGCCATGGCGTTGATGGTGAAATCCCGGCGGGAAAGGTCCCCCTCCACATCGGGAAGGAACGACACCGCCGCCGGGTGCCGATTGTCGAGATACTCCCCGTCCGCCCGGAAGGTGGTGACCTCCACCGCTTTATGCTCTATGATGACGGCGATGGTGCCGTGTTTTCTGCCCGTGTCGATTTGGGGCAGATCGGGGAAGACCTGCTCGATCTTTTCCGGCAGCGCGGAGGTGCACACGTCCCAGTCATGGGGTGTTTTGCCCTGCAGCACGTCCCGCACGCAGCCGCCCACGGCATAGGCCTTATAGCCCGCCTGCCGGAGCCGGAAAAGGATGAAGTTGACGTACTCGGGGATCATGCTTCTATTATGGCCGGGCCCGCCCGTTTTTGTCAAGGCGCGGGTAGATTTTGGACCGTTTCTATAGTATACTGTGGCCATGCACGAACGAATGAAACCCACCCTGAATCACGCGGACCTGTTTCGCTGTCCCCTGTGCCACGGCGTCATCACCGCCGGGGAGACCTCCCTGCGCTGTGAAAAAGGCCACGATTTTTCCATCTCCGGGAAGGGGTATGCCGACTTCTGCCCCGCCGCCAAAGCGGGGGTCTACGGCGACGCCCTTTTCGACAGCCGGAGCCGATTCATCGCCGGCGGGTTCTATTCGGCGTTGATCCGGGAGATACAGGCGCTGCTTCCCGACGGTCCCATTCTGGACGCAGGCTGCGGCGAAGGCAGCTTTCTAAAGGCCATCCTGCCCGATCCCGCGGCGCGGCCCTGCCTGGGTCTCGACCTGTCCCGCCCCGGTATACAGCGGGCGGCTCGGGGCGGCGGAGGGTGGCTCTGGGCCGTGGGGGATCTCAGCCGTCTGCCCCTTCAAAACGGCAGCATGGCCGCCATTTTGAATATCCTCTCCCCCGCCAATTACCCGGAATTCAGCCGGGTCCTCCGGTCTGACGGCATCGTCATAAAGGTGGTGCCGGGAGAACGGTATCTGGCTGAAGTCCGCGCCCTGGCGAAGGATCATCTGCGTCACGAAGCCTACAGCAGCGAACGGGTGATGAAGCTGTTCGCGGAAAAGTTCGACGTGCTGTCGTCCCGGGAGATCCGCGATACCTATCCTCTGACCCCGTCCCAGGCTTCGGACCTGCTCGCCATGACGCCTCTCACGCAGGGCATAGAAAAAGAGCGGCTGAACGAAGCCGCTCTTACTGCCGTCACGATCCATTTGCACATCCTGGTCGGTCGTCCTCGATAGCTATCGCCCCGCCGCCCGCTGGACGAGGCTGTCATGCTCCCTGTCGGCCATGCCCAGCACATGGGAGACGCTGCCCTGGAAATATATGTGGGCGGTGGCATTGTCGTACTGCATGGAGGCGGCGATCTTCTTTTCCCCGACCTCCACCACCACGGCGATCTTGTAATAGCTGTTGCTCTCCCCCAGCCATTTTTTCAGCATCTGCCCGTCTGTCATGGGGTTCGCTGGGGCCATATGGGCGTGGTCCTCCCCTTCCTGACAGGCCATCCGGCAGGTTTCGCCGGTGGCACAGTTGACGACGGTGTAGGTCTCCCCCTCTATGAGCTGCTTTTTGACCTCGGTCCAGTCCCACAGCTCGCCGGTCACAGAAAAATACGGATTTTGCGCGGTGAAGGTCAAAGGCACGCTGGCCGCGTAAGGCGCGCGGGTGGCCCCGCCGGAAAAGAGTTCGTCCTGCTCCTCAGGCGTCAGGCGACCGTCCTGCCGGGCGTTGGCCGCCCGCTCGTAGGCCATGGCCGCCCTGCGGGTCACCGCCTGATAGCTGCCCGTCGGTTTATAGGAATAGTACCCCAGATCCATGAGCCGCTGCTGGATGCGCACCACCAGCTGGCCCTTGCTGCCAAGGGCGATGGTCTCTCTTTCCTTTTCCTCCGCCAGAGCCGCAGCGCCGATACACAGGCACAGCAGCGTCAGCAGGAGCATGAGCATGCGTATCATGGATGCAGTAT
>JAZRUD010000191.1:0-4739 GCA_045652385.1 Clostridia bacterium | reverse complement strand
ACCTCCATAGCGTTGTCCGCTTCCGTCTCCCTGGGCACCTCATCCAAAGCGGACTTAATCAGCTCGTCCGGCAATTTGTGGGCTCTCAGGTCCAGAAACAGCTTTTGACGGCTGACCGGCTTCGTCGCCAGACGGGACCGCACGAACTCCCTGGCATATTCTTCGTCGTTCAGCAGGTTCAGCTCCTTGAGCCGTTCCACGGTGGCAAGGATATCCCCCTCCCCAAATTGAAGATCGTCCAGCTTTTCCTCCACCTCTCTCACAGTGCGCATGCGGCCCGTAAGGTAGGAGAGCGCCGCATCCATGGGTTTCAAACCAATTGCTTTTGAAGGTGTGTTTTTCCGTTTCATGGCAATAGCATACCATATTCTGATTCTCTTGGATAGTCAAACGTCACAAATTTGTAACTTTGTTGTAAAGCATCGACAAAAAGTATGGCATTCCCTCGGAAAACCGATACAATGATAGCAAGTAAAAGGAGGCCTTTATGAGCAGATCTAACGGAAAACAGAAATATTGGGTCCTCGGTGCGTGCGCAGGCGTTTTGGTTTTGGCGGGCGGTCTGTGCGCCATTCTGTTGAGCGGAAAAGGAGCAAAGCTTACCGAATCCGTTCCGGGCAACGCCGTGAGTACACCCTCTGCCGCCGCCTCTTTGACGGAAACCAAAATCGTCGTAGGCACCCCTGAGGTGGACAAGATCGCCGAGCAGCAGAAACAGGAGATCGAGGCCGTCGTCATCCGCAGCGGCATGCTCCCCGGCACCACCGTCTATGGCGTAGACGTGGGCGGGATGTCCCGGGAACAAGCCCTCGCTGCTGTAGAGGAGAAGCTGACTCAGGAGCCTCTCGTCGTAAACCTGCTGCTTTCTGACGATACGAATGTATATCCTGCCTCCGGGGAAGGCATTCAAGCTCTCCCCACGCCCGTCGAGGAGGAGGACGACGATGCCATCGACCCCGACATGAAAGCAGCCGAAGCGGCAGAGGAACAGGAGGAAGAGCTCGAAGCTGCCGAAGATCTTCCCATCGGCATCCGTCTTCAATACGATGTGGAAAGCGCAATCGACGCCGCGTTCTCCCTCATGCGTGACAGGACCGTTCCCTATGAAACCTTCATGGCCCAAGTGCGGCAGATCGCTGCCGGGCAAGAGGTCGCTCCTGCTCCGGCGTACGATGTAGATTCCGTGACCAGGTTCGTGACGTATCTGGCCACTCTGCTGGATACACCCGCCGTGAACGCAACCATCAGCATGGAGAAGAATCAGATCGTATATACGGACGAAATCAAGGGGCGGGGCATCGATCAATCCTTGCTCGTAGAGACCATCCTGAACACCGATCCCTTTTCCGGCGCGACGCTCTCCATCCCCATCCACGATCTGGAAGCAACCATCACCAAGGATATGCTGCAGGGCAAATACATACTTCGCGGTTCCTATACCACCAGCTTCTCCGGCAGCACCAGCAACCGAAAGTACAACATCCGCTTCGGCGCAGACAAGATCAACGGCATCATCCTCAAACCCGGCGACGTGTTCTCCGCCAACGATACCCTGGGCAAGCGTACCCGGGCCAACGGCTGGAAAAACGCCGGCGCCTATGAAGGCGGAGAAGTCGTCGAACAGCCGGGCGGCGGCGTCTGCCAGCTTTCCTCCACCCTTTACAACGCGGTCCTCTATGCTGACCTGGAGATCGTGGATCGCCGCAATCACAGCATGCCTGTCCACTACGTGGACCGCGGCCGCGACGCCACCATCAACTCCGTGGGCAACTTGATCGATTTCAAGTTCAAAAACAATACCTCCAGTGATGTCATCATCATCGCCTACACCGAGGGGAACAATCTGCATATGGAGATATACGGAATTCCCTTTGAAACGGACGAATATGACCTGATCAAGATAAGAACCAAGCAAACTGGCAGTACCTCCATCAAGACGGAATACGAATACGACGAAAGCAAGCCTTCCTCCTACGAGTTCGTCAAGTCGAAAGGAAGCAAGGGATATACGGTCCGCACCTACAAAGATTATTATAAGGGCGAAACCAGAGTGAAGACTGACGATTTGGGCGTTTCCACCTACAAGATGTTCCCCAAGAAGGTCGTGGTGGGCACCAAGGAAGAAGATAAGCCTACGCCGAAACCCACCTCCAGCGGCGGAAGTTCCGGTAGTTCCGATCCGGGTTCGAATACGGATCCGAGCGACGATCCCGGTTCCGGCAGCTCCAGCAGCGATCCCGGTTCCGGCAGCTCCGGTGGTTCCAGTGGTTCCAGCTCCGGCAACGAATCCGGCTCCGACAGCTCCGGTGGTTCCAGCGGTTCCGGCTCCGGCGGCGATTCCGGCTCCGGCAACTCCGGTGGTTCCGGCAGTGATTCCGGTTCCGGCGGTTCCAGTGGTTCCAGTTCCGGCAACTCCGGCGATGATTCCGGTTCCGGCGGTTCCGGCGGCGATTCCGGTTCCGGCAACGATTGATCTGTCACTATCCTCTCTCCCCTCTTCGTTCGCAAGAGGGGATTTTTGTTTTTTCTTTTGCATCATTGTGAAAAACCTGCAAAACCATGGCGAAAACCCTTTGATATGAATTGACATGACAGCCCGAAAAAGCGTATGCTAAGCAAGTAGATTTATATCTCTCGCCCGATCGGCAGCATTATACGAAAGGAGGTCCGTGAAATGGAACTTGAACAGATGGACAAAGCCCTGAAAGCCAGCTGGCAAACCGTGGCTCAAAACATGAACATGGTTCGTCTTCTGCTGATTACCCACCAGCCTGACGAAAGTACCCACGCCCTCCTCGCTCGTTCTGAAGCCATGATGAAGGCTCTTATGCAGGTGAAGGGTTTGACCACAGACACCTATGCCCTGGGGTATCTTCGTCCGGGTAACGACATGACGGTCTGCCGTGTGGAGGTGAAGCCGGAAGCCATGCCCGAAGTGCTTATGCGGCTTACCGCCCTCAACGGGGTATTGCTCTCCCTCATCGTCAATCAGTTGACGGCAGAAGCAGATTAACAAAAACAAACACGATTTGGAGGTGCCAAATGGCGGCGCTTTGTGTACGATGCAAAAAAAATCAAGCCGTCCTCTTCGTCTCCCGCATGGAAAACGGGGAAATGAAGAGCGAAGGCTATTGCCTTAAATGCGCGAAGGAACTGGGCATGAAGCCTATCGACGACGTGCTGAACAATCTCGGCCTCAGGGAGGAGGATCTGGACGCCATCTGCGAACAGGCCAACGAACTGTTGGGCGGCGAGCTCATGAACGTGGATCAGGACAACAGCAATATCGGCGAAACCGGTACGGAGAACATCCTGCGCCGGCTGTACGGGAACCTGTTCCCCCACGCTTTGCAAAAAAACGAAAATCAGTCCCGGGAGGATGCTCGGCCCAACGGTCCCAACCGGCAGCCGCGGCAGAACGGCAAGGAGCCGGAAAAGAAGTATCTCAACGCCTTCTGCATCGACCTTACGGCGAAGGCTAAAGCCGGTCAGCTGGATGGGCTTATCGGCCGGGAAACAGAGCTGCAGCGAGCCATGCAGATACTGAACCGTCGCTTGAAAAACAATCCCTGCCTGATCGGCGAGCCGGGCGTGGGCAAGACCGCTATCGTGGAAGGTCTAGCCCAGCGTATCGCCCAGGGCAATGCGCCCTACAAGCTGCTCAACAAGGAGATCTGGCAGCTGGACATGACCGCTCTCGTGGCCGGGACCCAATACCGCGGACAGATGGAAGGGCGCATGAAGGGGCTTTTGGACGAGATCAACGCTCTCGGGAACATCATCCTGTTCATCGACGAAGTCCACTCCATCGTGGGCGCGGGGGACGCCGAGGGCGGCATGAACGCCGCCAACATCCTGAAGCCCGCGCTCAGCCGGGGCGACATTCAGGTCATCGGCGCCACCACATTTACGGAGTACCGCAAGCATATCGAGAAAGATTCTGCTTTGGAGCGCCGATTCCAGCCCATTACCGTGGAGGAACCGTCCATCGAGGATTCCATCTCCATAGCGACCGGCGTTGCTCACTACTACGAGGCGTATCATTCCATAATCATTCCCAAGGCCATGGCGCGGCAGGCCGTGCTCCTGTCAGAACGGTACATCACCGACCGGTATTTGCCGGACAAGGCGATCGACCTCCTGGACGAAGCGGCAGCCGATCTGAATTTGAACAGCCCTGTCTGCCGGGAGATGGAAAGCCTGAACGAACAGCTGAACCGTCTCAAGGCGGAAGCGGCCCAGCTCCTTTTGGGCGACCTGTCCCCTGAAACGGAGGAACGGCTGTCCGCTGTCAAGGAGAGCACGGACATGCTGGAAGCCAAGCGCCGCTCGCTGATCGACGCCGGACTTCCGGAGCTTACCGTGGACAATCTGGCCCACATCATCGAACTTTGGACCAAGATTCCCGCCGGAAAGATCAAGGAGCAGGAGTTCAGCCGCCTGCTGAATCTCTCAGATCGTCTTAAGGCCCGCATCGTCGGACAGGATCAGGCGGTGGATGCAGTCTGCGCCGCTATCCGTCGCCGTCGGGCAGGCATCTCCGACTCCCGTCGGCCCATCTCCTTCCTGTTCACCGGGCCTACGGGCGTGGGCAAAACGGAGCTGGTGAAACAACTCAGCCGGGAACTGTTCGACGGACCGGAAGCCCTGGTTCGTCTCGATATGAGTGAGTTCATGGAGAAGCACGCCGTATCCCGGATCATCGGTTCGCCCCCGGGGTATGTGGGCTATGACGAAGC
>JAZRUD010000190.1:0-2876 GCA_045652385.1 Clostridia bacterium | reverse complement strand
TGAGTACGCAGCCGTTGTTGATCAGCTTCTGAGCGGCTTCCTTCTCAGCGGTCTCATCATACCAGGAACCGGTGAAGGTGACTTCCATGGTGGCGGTGGGGCACACGGAACGGACACCCAGGAACCAGGAGGTGAAGCCGGAGATAACCTCGGCGTAGGTGTAGGCGCCGACATAGCCGACCTTGGCTTCTTCAGCGGTGAACTGGCCGGCGGCGATCATCTCGTTCAGCTTCATGCCGGCAACCACGCCAGCCAGGTAACGGCCCTCATAGATGGCCGCGAAGGCGTTGTGGTAGTTGGGCAGGTTCTCGGTGTGAGCCTTGGTACCGGTGGAGTGGCAGAACTGGACGTTGGGGAACTCCTTGGCGGCCTGGATCATGTAGTCCTCGTGACCGAAGCTGTCGGCGAAGACGGCGATGCAGCCGGAACTGGCCATATCAGCAGCGGTTTCATAGCAGCTGTTGTCCTCGTTGATGCCGGTCTTCAGGACCATCTCAACACCCAGCTTCTCGCAGGCAGCCTTGGCGGCGTTGATGAAGTTCAAGTCGTAAGTGGACTGCTCGTCGTGGAGGCAGATAAAGCCAACCTTGACCTTCTTTGCGGGTTCCTCGGCCGGCGTGTTGCCCTTGCAGCCAACGATGGCAAGAACCATCACCAGACACATCATGATTGCCAAAAAGCGTTTCATTAAGTTACTTCCTCCTGTTTGTAGGTTTTATTGCAGACCTTTGGTCTTACAATCCGTTGGATCGTTCGATTCATTGATGCGACACTTTAATGAAAAAATATCGCACAATAAAACGATGGATGTATTTTATCAGAAAACCTACGGTTTGTACAGCCATTAATTTCAGAATATCGCAAAAAAGCAGGTCTGACCTGCAAAATATATGATTATAGGATATCCTTTCAGGAAAAAACGCAAAAAAGCTTTGAATATGGGGCGATCATAGGGTATACTGGTATCATCTTGAACAGGGAGGCTGTCTATGAACGGAGATTTTACACTGTATACGCCCACCAAGGTGGTCTTTGGCCGGAAGACGGAGGAGAAAACGGGGGAGCTGGTGCGCGCTTTCGGCGGCAGACGGGTTCTCATCCATTACGGCGGCAGCAGCGCCGTTCGCTCCGGGCTCGTAGACCGGGTGAAAACGTCGCTGGATGAGGCCGGTATCTTCCATGTGGAGCTGGGCGGTGTTGTGCCCAATCCCCAGCTTTCGAAGGTATATGAAGGGATCGAACTTGCCAAGGCCAACGGTGTGGACTTTATCCTGGCCGTGGGCGGCGGCTCCGTCATCGACTCGGCGAAAGCCATCGCCTACGCCCTCGCCGAACCGGAGTACGACGTGAAAGACCTCTACGAACACACTCGCACGGCCAAGGCCTGTTTCCCCATCGGGACCGTGCTGACCATCGCCGCCTCGGGCAGCGAAATGAGCGACAGCAGCGTCATCTCCTACGAGGACAAGAAGCGGGGCTACAACAGCGATCTGTGCCGGCCCAAGTTCGCTGTCATGAACCCTGAGCTCACCATGACCCTGCCGGACTATCAGACCTGTGCGGGCTGTTCCGACATCCTCATGCACACCCTGGAGCGGTATTTCACCAACGGCAGTAAGATGGAAATCACCGACGCCCTGGCGGAAGGGCTGCTGCGGACCGTCATGAAGTATGCGGCCATCCTGCATAAGGACCCGCTGAACTATCAGGCCCGGGCGGAGGTCATGTGGGCGGGGAGCCTTTCCCACAACGGCCTCACCGGCTGCGGCAACGACGGCAACGACTTCACCTCCCATCGGCTGGAGCACGAGCTGGGCGCCCTCTACGGGGTGACCCACGGGGCGGGCCTCACCGCGGTCTGGTCCAGCTGGGCGAGGTACGTGTATGAGAACTGTCTGCCGCGGTTCGTTAGGTTCGCCGTGAACGTCATGGGCGTGACGCCGGAGGGATCCGACAGGGAAGTGGCTCTGAAGGGCATCGCCGCTATGGAGGACTACTTCAGATCCATCGGCATGCCCGTAACCATTCGGGAGCTGCTGGGCAAGGAGATCACCGAGGAGGAGATACAGCTCCTCGCCAGGAACTGCGCATTGGCCACCGGCGGAAAGGTGGGCAACGCCATGGTTCTCTATGAGGAGGACATGGCCAACATCTATCGCATGGCGAGATAACAGACTGTATGAATGAGGAGGCGTCCCGGCGACGCCTCCTTTGTATTACCGATAAATGCGCCGTAATCCGTCTTCTGATAGGGAATACAGCACCGGCGTGACCTCCTCTAAGAATTTACGGTCATGGGATACCGCCAGGATGCAGCCGGGAAATTCCGAAAGCAGCTTGCGCACGGCGGGGCAGGAGAGGGGGCTGAAATTGCGGGTGGGCTCGTCCAGCAGCAGGACGTTGCTCTTGTCCAATATAGCCTTGAGCAGCAGGAGCTTGGCACGCTGCCCGCCGGAAAGGTCGCTGACGGCGTGGCTCATTTCGTCTGTGGTGTACTTCATGCTGCCGAGATAGATTCGGGCTTTGGTCACGCTCTGCTTATCGCCGTCCGGGGCGAGGAATTCTTCGGGGCGCATGGAATAGTCGACCCCCTCCCCGTAGCGCTGGGGCATGTAGGTGCACCGGATGTCCCTGCGATCGAGGAGTTCTTGGGCGATCCGGTCCATGAGGGTGCTCTTCCCGCAGCCGTTGGGACCGAGGATGCACACCTTTTGAGGACCTACGATCTTCAGACGTACGTTTCGGGACAAAACTCGGTCATCGACCCGAAGCTCTTCCAGAGAATAGTCCAAAACCACTTTGCCGCGGCTCAGCTCGATGCCCGGCTCCCACTTGGGCAGGATGGCCCATTCCGCCTCGGGGAGCTGGGTCAACCC
>JAZRUD010000189.1:0-3393 GCA_045652385.1 Clostridia bacterium | reverse complement strand
GGGCGGAGCCCCAGAGGAAAATCGCGCGCTGATCGTTTCGCTGACCGCGGAGAATATGGAAAGAATGGAACGGACGCCGTTTTCCGAGATCATCGCTGAAGTGGAAGCTTGGGATGACGCCTACTATGCTTCCTTTCCACCCTTCCAAGAGCTCCTGGAAAGGTATGGGGACAGATCAGGGGACAAGCTATACAGCCGGCGAGATCTGTTTTTGCGCTGTCGCAGACAGTATGCGAAGGATTACAACGTACATACATACGACGTGACCGATGAACGGCAAAGCGGCAGCCGACGATATTGAATCAAAAGGAGATAGATCATGAAGACCATCACACTGGGGAAAACCGGGATCACCGTACCGCAAAACGGATTCGGTGCTCTGCCCATCCAACGCATATCCGAAGAGAATGCCGTCAAACTTTTGCGTCGCGCCTATGCAGGCGGCATACGCTACTTCGACACCGCCCGCGACTATACGGACAGCGAGGAGAAGCTGGGGGCGGCTTTCGGGGATGGATGGCTGAAGCGGGAGGAAGTGTATATCGCCACAAAGACCCATGCGAAGACGCCGGATGGCTTCTGGAAAGACCTGGAGACTTCGCTGAGCCTGCTGAGGACGGACTATATCGACGTATACCAGTTCCACAATCCTTCTAAATGCTATCGGCCGGGGGACGGCACAGGCATGTACGAGTGCATGCTGGAAGCGAAGAGGCAGGGGAAGATACGGCATATCGGCGCTTCGGCCCACAAAATCGGCGTCGCCCGGGAAATGGTCGAAAGCGGTTTGTACGAGACGCTGCAATACCCCATGAGCTATCTGGCTGAGAGGAACGAAATAGAGCTGCTTACCCTGTGTCAGCAGCGGACTGTGGGCTTCGTGTGTATGAAAGGTCTGGCCGGAGGCTTGATCACCAACGCCAGGGCAGCTATGGCCTTCATAAGTCAGTTCGACGGTTTGATCCCCATCTGGGGCATACAGCGGGAAAAGGAACTGGACGACTGGCTTTCCTTTATGGACGATACGCCGATCCTGGACGATGAACTTCGGGCCTTTATCGACAAGGAGCGGCAGGAATTGATGGGTTCCTTCTGCCGCGGATGCGGTTACTGCATGCCCTGCACGGTGGGTATCGTGATCAACCAGTGCAACCGTATGTCGCTGATGATCCGCCGGGCCCCCAGTGACGCTTGGCTGGACGAGCATTGGCAGGCGGAGATGGCGAAGATCGATTCCTGCGTGGACTGCCGCCAGTGCGTCAGCAAGTGTCCCTATGAGCTGGATATTCCTACCCTGCTTCGGAAGAACCTGGAGGATTATCGAAACGTAATAGCAGGAAAAACCAAAGTTACGGATTGACGAAAGGAAAAAAGCATGGAGCAAATCGAAAGAATTCAGGAGATGGAGCGCTGTCTGGACGTTGCGGAAAAGGCCATTCGGGAGCTGTCCGAGGCCCTTTCCGCCTACGAAGATATCCAGCCTCAGTATCAAAAGCTTAGCGATTACTACAGCGGCGGTCAGTGGATACAGGATTATGAGGACGACGAGGCGGGGAAGCTGCCGCAAAATTTGAAACGGGGGGTGCTTTCCGAGGATGCTGTATACGACCTCATCACGGAGAATCGGGAGCTGCTGGTACGGATGCTGCGGCTGGTCACGGCTGCCATAGAGTCCGATATACTTTAAAACGAAAGTGAGAAAGAAGATGCTGGAATACAAGTACGATACCCAATTACTGATCGAGGGGACCGATCTCGACGAGGACAGGATCAGCGACTATATCACGGAAAACTTCAAGGGCGACTGCCTGCTGTGCGTGGGGGACGAAACCCTGATCAAGATCCATTTCCATACCAACGAGCCCTGGCTGGTGCTGCAGTATTGCGCCACGCTGGGAGAGATCTTCGACATCGTGGTGGAGGATATGGACCGGCAGGCCAGGGGATTGCAGGGCTGATGACCGACTTTGGGGCAGATTTCTTTTTGCAGGACGCCCTTGTCGTGGCGCCGAAGCTGCTGGGATGCCGACTTACGGTCGGCGGAACAGAGCTGACGATCACGGAAACGGAAGCCTACCTGGGTGAATCGGATACGGCCTGCCATGCTCATCACGGGCGTACCCGCCGGACGGAAATGCTGTATCGCCGGGGCGGACATGTCTATGTGTATCTTTGCTACGGTATCCACAGCCTTTTGAATATCATTACCGGACAGGAGGGCGAGCCCCAGGGCGTACTGATCCGCTGTTGCGAAGACGCAGAAGGGCCCGGGAAACTTACCAAAGCCCTGGGCATAGATCTGTCTTTCAACGGCCTGGATATCCTGAATACGGACAGAATACATTTATGGAAAGGCAAGCCGTGTGCCTTTGAAACGGCTCCCCGGGTGGGCATAGATTACGCCTCCCCAGAAGATAAAATGCGACCCTGGCGCTTCATTCGGAAAGGAGAATCGTGCTGTACGCGCTGATCGTCATTTTCATAACAGGCATCGGATTGCTCGTTTACGGCTGGTGGGACACCAACCGTTTTGACGTGCATTCTGTTGAAATAGAGCTTGATCGACTGCCTAAATCATTTGACGGATTGACTATCCTGCTCGTTTCGGATTTACATAACAGAGCTTACGGAAAAGACGGAAAGGGCCTGGAAAAAGCCATCGAAAGGTTATCCTTCGACATGACGGCTTTTGCCGGCGATCTGCTGGATCGACATTTTCCCCAAAAACGCCAGAACGGATACGAATGCATGAAAGCGCTGGCAGATAAAGCCCCGGTCTATTTTGTCCAGGGAAACCATGAATGGGACATCGCAGGTTGGGAAGCTACCAAATCAGATCTGAAGATGCTGCACGCACAGGTTCTGGACGAAGAAACAGTCACCTTGGATCGCTCAGGGGAACATGTTTCACTTTGCGGAATAGGGGAGGAGACGTCCAAGGAGACCATTCAAAAGCTCATAACCGGATCAGAATGCACGATCCTCTTAGCCCACCACCCGGAACGCATTGAGGAATACGCTGATGCCGGTGCTGATTTGGTGCTCTCAGGTCATGCCCACGGCGGCCAGGTACGTTTATTCAATCAAGGGTTGTTCAGTCCTAATCAGGGCATTCTGCCTAAGTACACTTCCGGCATCTATTCCGTTGGCAGGACGAAACTGTTTGTATCTCGCGGCGCAGGCAACCACAGCTTTTTGCCGCCGCGCATCTTCAACCGTCCCGAAATCGACTTGATTACACTAAAAACGCCTTCCCGCTGAACAGGAAGGCGCTTCTGTTATAGGTATTAACTTATTATCCTTCGATGATCTTCTTGGAGGAGCTGGCGCCGATACGGCTGGCGCCGGCAGCGATCATGGCTTCGGCCGCCTCTCTAGAACGGATGCCTCCGG
>JAZRUD010000188.1:0-6613 GCA_045652385.1 Clostridia bacterium | reverse complement strand
CTTGGAATGGCCCCATCATATCGGGCGAACCTTAAGGGAACCGTAAAGAAAGCAAAAAAGTGTTTCAGCCTGTTTTCAGCTTTGCGCGGCGGGCTGCGCTACTTTGCGTAAAGGTTTACGGAACCGATTCGGCCCAAAGCGGGGCGGTGAAAAAAACGGCGGCTTTTTCTCTCGTTCGGTCATGGGAGCCCATGTTTTTCTCAGAGGAACACAAAAAAACGTTTTACAATGTTGACAATCACGGAAAAAGAGAGGTATAATCAACCAAAGGAACGCAAACGTTTACGAAACAGAATCAGATCAGGAGGTCACCAATGATCAAGGCAGTCATGTTTGATATGGGTGGAACGCTGGAAGACCTGTATTCCGATGAACGAAACGATAAGGCGACGGCCTACGCTCTGTACGACATCCTGCAAAAGCATCACATCGAAGTGCCCTATGAGGCCGAGCCTCTCTGGGCCAGGGTGGGCGAGGGCATCCAGGCCTACAAGAAGGATTCCGAGCGCACATTGGTGGAGCTGAAGCCCGAGCAGATCTGGTGCGACTGGGGCTTCAAAGATATCCCCGTAGACAAACAAAAACTGGCCGAGATCAGCGAGGAGATCGCCCACATGTGGGAGACCACCTACTATGACCGTTCCCTTAGAGCGCACGCCGCCGAGATGCTCAGGGGGCTCAAGGAGGATCTGGGCCTTTTCGTATCCGTGGTCAGCAACACGGGGAGCCTGTTCCAGGTGTTCTCCACCCTGGAGAAGTACGGCGTCCGCCAGTACTTCGACGATATCACCCTTTCCTCCATCACGGGCTACCGCAAGCCCCATCCCAATATCTTCCGCGTCGCCTGCGCCCAGGCGAATCTGGACCCCTCCGAGTGCGCCTTCGTGGGCGACACCCTGTCCCGGGACGTGGTGGGCCCCCGCCGCATGGGCTTCGGCCGCGTGTTCAAAATCAATTCCTTCCTGACGCCGCAGAAGGACCTGGGCAGGTACGACGTGGCTCCGGACTATCAGATCACCGACATCTACGACGTATATACCATCCTGAAACAGGAGCGACAGAACGCATAACGTCCACCGTACCGCTGTAACGAACTCTGCAGGGAGGTTGTGAAGATGGCAAAGAAAGGATGGAGCCGCCCGCCGATGAGCCGGGAACGGTTCAGGAACCAATTCAGAAGCCTGATCGGCAATCCGTTCAACGTGATCGTCCTGATCACGCTCCTGTTGCTGTTCACGCTGATCGTGATACCGCTGCTCGCCATGGTGCAGAACACCTTCGTGGTGGCCAAAGCCGAAGTGATGCGCAAGACCATCCCCGGCGCAAAGATCGGCGACTATACCCTGTGGTACTGGAAGTACCTGCTGGCGAGCCCCCTCACCAAGACGATCCTGTGGGTGCCCCTTAGAAACTCCTTGATCATCGGCGCCTTCGTCACGATCATCTCCGTGCCCCTCGGGGCGCTGATGGCCTGGCTCATGGTCCGCACGGACATCCCCGGCAAGGGCCTGCTGTCCGCTTTGATCCTGATCCCCTACATGATCCCCTCCTGGTGCAAGGCCCTGTCCTGGATGACCATCTTCCGCAATCCCAGCATGGGCGGCTACGGCGTGCTGTACAGTTTGGGCATCCCGGTCCCCAACGCCCTGGCCTCCGGCTTCGTGCCCATCATCATCGTGATGACCATGCACTACTACGCCTTCTCCTACATCATGGCTTCGGGCGCCCTTCGATCCGTCAATTCGGAGCTGGAGGAGATGGGGGAGATCCAGGGCGCGACCAAGGCCCAGATATTGAAGAGCATCACCCTGCCGCTGATCCTGCCCTCCATCCTGAGCGCCACCATCATGACCATCTCCAAGTCCATCGGCACCTACGGCGTTGCGGCGCGTTTGGGCGGCAACAATCCGGACGGCACCCCCTTCTACGTGCTGGCCACCCGCATGAAGGCGTTCATCAACGACGGTCCCAACGCCGTGGGCTACGCCATGTCCATACTGATGATCCTGCTGGCGGCGGGCACCATCGTGGTGAACCAAAAGCTCATCGGCACCCGTAAATCCTACGCCACCATCGGCGGCAAAGGCACCCGCAGCAATCTGATCCCCCTGCGGGGCGCGAAATGGCCCATGCTGATCGTCATCGCCGTGTTCCTGGTGTTGGCCATGGTCATGCCCGTGTTCTTCCTGGTCATGGAATCCTTCCAGATCATGCCCGGCGCCGGGTACGGCCCGAACAACCTGACGCTGTACGCCTGGGTGGGCGAGCTGCAGAACGCGCCCCATCCCTCCTTCAATCAAAACGGTCTCTTCCGCAACTCCGAATTCGGCCGGGCGTTGGGGAACACCGTGAAGCTCTCCCTGATCGCGTCCCTCATCACCGCCGTCTTCGGCCAGTTTTTCGGGTACATCACCACCCGCGGCCGGGGCAAGTGGTACGGCAACGCGGTGGAGCAGCTGATCTTCGTTCCCTATCTGATGCCCGGTGTGGCTTTCTCCGCCATCTACTTCTCCATGTTCAGCCAGCCCCGGCTGGGCGGCCTCATCCCGTCCCTGTACGGCACGTTCACCTTGATCCTGCTGGTGTCCATCGTGAAGCACTTCCCCTTCGCGAGCCGGTCCGGTTCCTCCAACATGATGCAGATATCCGTGGAGCTGGAGGAGGCGGCCACCATCAACGGAGCCGGGTTCTGGCGGCGCATCCGCAGCATTGTGATCCCCCTGGCGAAGAACGGGTTTTTGTCCGGCTTCCTGCTTTCCTTCATCAGCATCGCCAAGGAGCTGGATCTGATCGCCATTTTGATGACGCCGAAGAACTACACCCTGTCCTTCCTGGCCTTCGACTATTCCAAGGAGGCCATGCCCCAGGTGGCCGACGCCATCTGCATCGTCATCATCGTATTCATCCTCGTTACCAACCGGATCGCAGACAAGTTCGGCGGCAACGTCTCTAAGAGCATGTGACCAGTTTTGAGCACAGAAAGGAAGTTCACCCATGAGCAAGATCCAGTTGAGCCACATCGATAAGTTTTATGGAGAGAACCACGTCCTTCGGGATGTGAACCTGACCATCGAGGACGGTGACTTTATGACGCTGCTGGGGCCCTCCGGCTGCGGCAAGACCACCACCCTTCGGGTCATCTCCGGTTTGGAGAAGGCCCAGCACGGCACCATGACCATCGACGATCGGGTGATCATCGACGCGGACAAGGCCTTCTACGAGGCCCCCAGCAAGCGGGGACTGAACCTGGTCTTCCAGAGTTACGCCCTCTGGCCCCATATGACCGTGTTCGAAAACGTGGCCTTCGGCCTGAAGATAAAAAAGATGAAGAAGGAGGAGATCGAGAAGACGGTCATGCGGGCGCTCAAGACCATGCGGATCGAGGAGTACCGGGGCCGCTATCCCAACGAGCTCTCCGGCGGCCAGCAGCAGCGGGTGGCCATCGCCCGGGCCATCGCCTCCAGCCCCAAGCTCCTGCTGCTGGACGAACCGCTGTCCAACCTGGATGCCCGGCTGCGCATCGACATGCGGGCGGAGCTCAAGCGCCTCCACAGGGAGACCGGGACCACCATCATCTACGTGACCCACGACCAGGTGGAGGCCCTGACCATGTCCACCAAGATCGCCCTGTTCAAGGAGGGCGAGATCTCCCAGATCGATACGCCGCTCGGACTCTACACCAACCCCGTCGACCTGCAGGCGGCAGACTTCATCGGCAACCCCCGCATCAACTTCATCGAGGCCAGGGGCTACTATGACGGGACCTGTCTCAGGGTGCAGAGCGCCTTCGGCGAGTACGTCTTCGATAAGGAATTCATGAAGCCGGGCGAGGAGGTCCCCGAGAACCGGGCGTTCGACTGCGTCCTGGGCCTTCGCCCCGAAATGGTGGACATCTACACCGAGGACCCCCATCACAAGAACACCGTTTCCGCTCAGGTCTACGCCAACCAGCCCGCCGGCAGCGAAACGCTGGTGACCCTCACCGTGGGCGATACGGAATTCCTGGCCATTCAGGTGGGCCTGGTAGAATATGACATGAACCAAAATGTGTTCGTGGTACTTCACCCCGGCCGCATGAACGTGTATAATAAAGAGACGGGTCGGCTCATCAAGTACGCCAAGACCAAGCACAAGGCGGGCATCGACGACTGACGCCCCGACAAACGGATGAACCCAGGGAAAGGAGATCGCACCCCATGAAGAAGATCATCGCTGTTTTGATGGCGCTGGGCATGCTCGCCGTGCTGGCGGCCTGCGGCAATTCCAACAAGGCGTCAAACGCCGAGACGGAAGCCGGCAACGTCGTCACCGGCGTGGAGGCCATCGACACCGTCGGCGAGGACGGCATCGACTGGAACCACATGTCCATGGACGAGCTCTATGAGATGGCCAAGAAAGAGGGCGGTACCGTCACCATCTACTCCACCACCGCTGACGCGGACACGGCCCGCAAGTACATCCGGGACAAGTACCCCGATCTGAAGTTCGAATATATCTCCTGCGACACCAACACCGTCATGCAGAAGATCGGCATGGAGGCCGAGAGCGGCACCCCCATGGCCGACGTCCTCATGGTGAAGGACGCTTCCGGCGAGGTGTACAACGAGTACGTGCAGTGGGATCTGGTCAAGATCTACTATCCCGCCGAAGTCTGCGCCCACATCCCGGACGACATGCTTCGCTTCGGCTTGCCCCTCTATTCCACCTTCAACCCCTGGTTCTACAACAACCGGATGTACGAGAAGGTGCCCATCGAGAGCTGGTGGAACATCGTGGAGGGCTACAACGAGGACACCCAGTCCTACAAGGACGCCAGCGGGAAGAACACCCAGTACTGGACCATCTTCTCCAAGGATATCACCTCGCCTTCCTACGCCGCCCTGTGGGCCCAGCTCATCTCGGACAGCGACAAGCTTCTGGAGCAGTATAAGAAGCAGTACGGCAAGGATCTGATTTTCACCTATCACGATCATCTCAAGAACACCCCCGGCCTCATGGAGCTCCCCGAAAACAACGCGGGCGTGGAGCTGTTCTGGCGGTTCTCCCAGATGACCATCACCCCCCTGGCCGACGGCGACGCGGTGGTGGAAGCGGTCCACGATTCCGTCAACGGACCCACCCTGGGCCTGTGCTCCGCCTCCAAGCTGGACAACTCCAAGCAATCCATGGGCGAGTCGGGCATGGACATCGCCTGGGTCACGGGCCTTTCGCCCTACACCGCCCAGGACGCGGCGGCCTACTCCTATGTGGTCAGCGGCTGCGACAACCCGGCGGGCGCCCGGCTGTTCATCAAGTTCATGATGGGCGGGGACGACGGCCAGAGCGGCTGTTACAACGTGTTCGACAAGCTGGGCCACTGGTCCGTGCGGGACGACGTGACCTACAAGAAGTCCGGCATCACCTATGAGGAAGTCAACCTGACTTCGCCGGACTACGAGCATATCTATCAGAACTACCCCAACGTGAAGGCTTACTGGACCTTGTGGAACAGCACCCGGTAAAACCGGGCGGGTTCCTGACCTAGTGCGTCCCGTGAAAGCGGTTTTCCTTCGCGGGACGCCGAAACATTCAGAGCATGGCAGCGAAGCGATCAAAAATCGAACGGAAACTGGACGGCTTCTTTCGGGGCCTGTTCTTCGAAGAGAACGGGAAGCCGAAGAGCGCGAACCTGCTGTATTCCTTTTTGATGGCGATCCTGTTTATCCTCCTGTACGGAGCCAGCTATCTGCTGCTGCTGGACCCTCTGGAAAGAGCCTTTTCGGAGGCGCCCGTTGTGATAAGGAACCTGGTGGAGTACGTGGTGCCGGCTCTGGTCGGCAGCGCCGTTTGCCTTCTTTTCACCCTCCTCCCGGGGGAGAAGAAGGGCCTGGCGGCGGGAGCGTACCTGTGGATGGCCGCTTTGCTCGCGGCCGTCATGCTCTTTGAGCTGTTGCTCATCGACTGGTCCGACGCCCGAACGGAGTACGGCCTGTTCATGGCCGTGGTGAACCTGCCGGGCATCGCTTCCGTGCTGACAGGCGGCGTCCCGGCCCTGCTCCTGTATCGGCGGGAACGGAAAGCCCGGGCCGACCGGGAGAAAACCGGGGAGCGTCCCTCCTGGTACCGGAGCTGAGCCATGCTGGAAGTGTTCTTTTGCAACGTGGGCGACGGGGACGCCGTGCTGGTCCGGGAACGCCGGGAGGACGGGAAGGACTACACCGTGCTGGTGGACGCCGGACGGCCCTATGTGGAATCCCGGGAAGGGTCATTGCGCAAGGACGCCCTGGAGTATCTGCTGGATCGGCAGGTGACGCACCTCGATCGGATGATCCTGACCCACCCCCATATCGACCATGTGGGCGGGGCCGTGCGGATCGTGCGGGCCGTTCGGGTGGATCGGATCGACATGCTGACGGTCCCCCCAAAGGACGCTCGCTTCGTGCCGCGGTCCTTCTCCTCCGTGAAAAAGCCGCCCAACGGCCTCAGGCAGATGCTGAACGTCCTTCGGGAGCTCTCTGAGGCGGCCAGGGAGCGGGGCACGGCGGTGGAGAGCATCCGGCCGGGAGAACTGGCGTTGACCGACGGGCTCGCCATGACGGTCTACTATCCCCGGGCGGAGATCGTCGAACGGAAG
>JAZRUD010000187.1:0-7952 GCA_045652385.1 Clostridia bacterium | reverse complement strand
CAGCCCAACCGGATCGCCGTCACCATCAATAAGGTGAACTACTCCCATCACGTGATCCAGCAGACCGGGATCATGAACCTCAACATCCTCTCCGAGGAGGCGCCCTTCTCCGTGGTCGAGAACTTCGGATTCCAGTCCGGTCGGACCGCGGACAAGTTCGCCGGGGAGGAACTGACCCGGACGGACAACGGCCTCGTGTTGCTGAGAAAATATGTGAACGCCGTCATGTCCTTGAAGGTGATCCAGTATATCGATCTCGGCACCCACGGCATGTTCATCTGCGACGTGACGGAAGCCCGTGTCATCTCCAACGCTCCCTCCATGACCTACGCCTTCTACCACGCCCACGTGAAGCCCCAGCCCGCCACCGAGGGGAAGAAGGGCTTCGTGTGCAAGATCTGCGGCTACGTCTATGAAGGCGAGACTCTGCCCGACGATTTTATCTGCCCGCTCTGCAAGCACGGCGCGGCGGATTTTGAACCCATCCAGTAAATCAACAAGTAAAGGAGACGCCATGAACAAGTACGCCGGAACGCAAACCGAAAAGAATCTGCAGGCAGCCTTTGCCGGAGAATCCCAAGCCAGGAACAAGTATACCTACTTCGCCTCCAAAGCGAAGAAGGAAGGGTACGAACAGATCGCCGCCCTGTTTTTGCTGACCGCCGACAACGAGAAGGAACACGCCAAGATGTGGTTCAAGGAGCTGGAGGGCATCGGTTCCACCAGCGAGAACCTGCTGGCCGCCGCTGAGGGCGAGAATTTCGAGTGGACCGATATGTACGAGGGCTTCGCCAAGACCGCCGAGGAAGAGGGCTTTGCGGAGCTCGCCGAAAAGTTCCGCCTGGTGGGTGCCATCGAGAAGCATCACGAGGAACGGTACCGCGCGCTGCTCAGGAACGTGGAGACCAAGACCGTTTTCGAGAAGGCAGAGGTGAAGGTGTGGGAATGCCGCAACTGCGGCCACATCCTGGTGGGCGTCCGGGCTCCCGAAGTCTGCCCCACCTGCGCCCATCCTCAGAGCTACTTTGAGGTGTCCGCCGCCAACTATTGAGAGGAGAAGATCATGGAACAGAGATTCTACGTTTGTGAGCTGTGCGGCAAGATCGTCGCTATGGTAAAGCCCTCCGCCTGTCCCACCATGTGCTGTGGCCAGGCCATGAAGGAGATCGTTCCCAACACCACCGACGCTTCTCAGGAGAAGCACGTGCCCGTGTACACCGTGGAGGGAAATCTGGTGAAGGTCCAGGTGGGGTCCGCTCCCCACCCCATGATCGCGGCCCATCACATCGAGTGGGTGAGCCTCCAGACCAAGGCCGGCAATCAGCGCAAGGCCCTCGTCGTGGACGGTGCGCCTGAGGTCACCTTCGCCCTGGTCGACGGCGACGAAGTGGAGGCCGTCTACGCTTACTGCAATCTCCACGGTCTGTGGAAAGCATAACCAACATACGAAAGGAGAAACAGCTATGAAGTACGTTTGCCCCTGCGGCTATGTCTACGATCCAGAGGTCGGCGATCCCGACAACGGCATCGCCCCCGGCACCCCCTGGGAGGAAGTCCCCGCCGATTGGACCTGCCCCATCTGCGGCTTGGACAAGGATTCCTTCGTTGAGGAATAAAGAAACATGCGTGGGAGCGGAGCAGTTCTTTGGGCTGCTCCGTTTCCGTAGGGAGTTTGTTCTATGAGTAACGGAAAGGAAAAGGAAAATGAGTGAAGCAAAGGTGAGGATTCAGGACGATCTCTACGAAGCTGTCAACGGCGAATGGCTCAAGACGGCCGTGATTCCGGAGGACAGGCCCACCGCCGGCGGTTTCTCCGACCTGGATCAGGGAGTGGAGAAGATCATGATGGCGGATTTCGCCGCCTTCGCGGCGGGGGAGAAGACCAGCGACATCCCCGAGATGAAATATGCTGTGGCGCTGTATAAGAAGGTGCTGGACACGGACCGGCGGAACCGGGAGGGGATCGCGCCCGTACTGCCCCTGTTGGAGAGGCTTCAGGGGATCAAGACCGTGGAAGAGCTGAACGAACAGGCGGCGGACCTCCTTTTGCAGGGCGTGGATCTGCCGATCCAGATGGAAGTGACCGCCGACATGGCGGACGCCACGAAGCACGCTTTCATCGTGACGGGTCCGGATATCATCCTGCCCGACACCACCTACTATGCCGAGGACAACCCCGCGGGCAAGCAGCTTTTGACCATATGGGCGGACATGGCCGCCAAGGTGCTGGCCTTCGCGCCCCTTGCGCCGGAAGAACAGAAGCGGTATCTGGACGACGCCTTGGCCTATGACGCGCTGATCGCCAAGAAGGTCAAGAGCCGGCTGGAGTGGTCCGAGTATTTCAAATGCCACAATCCCATGGAGGCAGAAGAGGTGGCCGCCCAGGTGGCGCCCTTCGACATCCAGAAGCTCCTGGCCAACCTCTACGGCAAGGACGCTCCAACGATCCTGGTGGTCTACGACCCCAAGGCGATCCGGGAGATGAACGGCTATTTCTCCGAGGAGAATTTCGAGCTTTACCGTCACTGGGCCTATGTGAAGGCGCTGCTTCGGAGCACGGCCTGCCTGTCGGAGGAGCTGGCCGCCCTGGGCAAGACCTACCGGCGGGCGCTGACCGGCGTCGCGGCCGATCCGTCGATGGAGAAGCAGGCCTACCAGACCGCCTCCCGCATGTATTCCGAGCCGGTGGGCGTCTACTACGGCCGCACTTACTTCGGTGAGGAAGCGAAGAAGGACGTGGTCGACCTGGTCAGGAAGATCATCGAGACCTATAAGCTCCGCATGAAAAAGAACACCTTCCTGGCCGAGGAGACCAAGGCGGAGGCCATCAAGAAGCTCTCCACCATCGAGATCAAGATGGGCTATCCCGACGAGATCCAGGCGATCTGGTCGAAGATGGTATTCGACGAGGACGCCTCCTGCTTTGACGCCATGCGGGCTCTGTCCGCCGTCCGTGTCCGGGATATGCTGGACAGGGTGAACAAGCCCGTGGACCGCACGGAGTGGGTCATGCCCGGCCATATGGTCAACGCCTGCTACAATCCCAGCAGCAACGACATCACATTCCCGGCAGCCATCCTGCAGAAGCCCTTCTACGCCCTGAGCCAAAGCGTAAGCGAGAACCTGGGCGGCATCGGCGCGGTCATCGGCCATGAGATCAGCCACGCTTTCGACAACAACGGCGCCAACTTCGACGAGAACGGCAACCTGAAGAACTGGTGGAAGGAGGAGGACTTCGCGGCCTTCAAGGAGCTGACGAGGGATATGATCGAGCAGTTCGACGGCATCGAGTTCCACGGCGGAAAGGTCAGCGGCGAGCTGACCGTGTCGGAGAACATCGCCGACAACGGCGGAATGGGCGTGACGCTGGAGATCATGCACACCCTGCCCGATCCGGACTTCCAGGCCTATTTCATCAACTGGGCCAGGGTATGGTGCCGGAAGGCCAAGGAGGAGTATATTCAGCTCCTGCTGAAGAGCGACGTTCATTCCCCCGGCGAACTCAGGGCGAACATGTCCCCTCGGAACTTCCCCGAGTGGTACGAGGCCTTCGGCGTCACCGAGACGGATAAAATGTACATCGCTCCCGAAAAGCGCATCAGCATCTGGTAAGCGATACCATGGCAAAAACCGGAGAAAGGGACAGCTTTCTTCGGTTTTTTGTTGCGCATTTTGTTAAATGATTGTAGAATAGGTGCTATGAAGCGGTGGGCGTGCGGCTTGATCATGGCGCTGGGATTGGTGCTGCTGTCAGTCAGCGGGGACCATTCCCCAAGGACGGCGGCGCCGGCGTTGCCGTCCATATCGACACTCCCTTTTATGCCCGCCTCGACGCCGACGGCTTCCCCGGAACCGACGCCTGCACCGACGGCTTCCCCGGAACCGACGCTTGCGTCTACGGCGACGCCTGCGCCCACAGAAACAGCGCCGCCCACGCTGCAGCCCGCCCGGGACTGCCTCCATGGGGCGGACCACCCGAACGTGTTCAACCGGAGCAAACGGGTCATGAGCCCCATGGGGTACAGGAGCGACAAGGTCAGCATCCGTATCGACCGGATCGAAAACCCCAAGGGCTTTACCTTGCCCATGGTTTGCTTCGTGGCAGACGTCTATATTGAGGACATCACCAGCTTTCGCACCGCCTGGTCCGGGGACACCCTGAATGCCAGCGCTTTGAACCTCATGGATGTGCTGGATCTCATGGCCAGGGAGAACGCCCTGCTCATGATCAACGGGGACTATATCTGCAAGTGGGACTTCGGCTGCGTGGTATCCAACGGTCAGGCGGTCCGCCAGGTGGACAATCCCCGGTACGACGCCTGCGTGCTTCTTCGGGACGGGACCATGCTTACCCTGGATGGGCGCAGCGCCGACAGTCGGCAGATCATGGCCATGGATCCCTGGCAGGCCTGGTGCTTCGGCCCTGCTCTGCTGGATGAGAACGGCAAAGCCAAGACCCGCTTCAATTCCAGCCTGACGGACGCCAACCCCCGGACGGCATTGGGGTACTACGCCCCGGGACACTACTGTTTCGTGGTGGTGGACGGCCGCCGGCCGGACTATTCCTACGGTATGACGCTGGAGGAACTGTCCCGGTTCATGGAGTCCCTGGGCTGTGCGGCGGCCTACAACCTGGACGGAGGAGACAGCTCCGTCATGGCCTTCGATGGGCGAAGAGTGAACAAGCCTCGGAGTTTTCGGAAAATCCCCGACGTGATCTATATATGTGAACCAAGAAAGGAGAACTAAAGACATGTTCAAAGACAAAGCGGGCAATTTTTCCCCGTTCAAACTGGTTTTGCTGATCTTCGTGGTGATCCTGGCGGTCATCTTCCTGGGTTCCAGCTTCGTGGTGATCCCCGCAGGCCACACGGGCGTAGCGTTGACCTTCGGCAAGGTGGAGGACGTGGTGCTCCAGGAGGGGCTCCATTTCAAGGTACCCTTCGTCCAGAAGATCGTGGTGGTGGACAACCGGATCGTGAAGCTGGACGTGAACACCGAGGCCTTCAGCAAGGATCTGCAGACCATCACCACTGTAGTGGCCGTCAACTACCATGTGGGAAAGGAGAACAGCCAGACCCTCTATAAGAACGTGGGCATGGGCTTCGAGGAGGTTCTTATCACCCCCGCCGTCAACGAGGTATTGAAGGCGGTCACAGCCAAGTACACCGCTGTGGAACTGGTGTCGAGCCGGGCGGAGGTGAGCATGCTCCTGGACGACGGCCTCAACGAGAAGATGAACGCTTACGGCATCTTTATCAACGAGCTCAATATCATCAACTGGGACTTCTCCGAGGAGTACATCAATGCCGTCGAGGCTAAGCAGGTGGCGGAGCAGAACCTGATCAAGACCCGCACAGAGCAGGAGCAGGCGCTGGTCATCGCCAACACAGAGGCCCAGAAGCGGGTCATCGCCGCGGAGGCGGAGGCCAACGAGATCAAGGTCCTGGCCCAGGCCAACGCCGAAAGCAACCAAATCATCACCGAGTCCATTTCGGACATCCTGATCAAATATCAGACCGTGGCGAAGTGGGACGGCAAGCTCCCCACCGTCATGTCCGGCTCCGACAATCTGCTCATCGACATCCCCCTGTCCGCCGCCGGCGAGCAGCCCGTGGGCTAAGACCATGGATAAACGAAAACTGTTATTAGAGAGCGTTTACGGCGACGGCCGGGAGGATACCCGCCTCAGCCGGTCCCGCCACGGGCAGCTGGAGTATCTCACCACCATGACCCAGATCCAGCGCATCGCCGTCAACCCCTGCCGGATACTGGAGCTGGGGGCGGGCACGGGTCGGTATACCGCGGCCCTGGCCCAAAAGGGGCATCAGATCACGGCGGTGGAGCTACTTGATAAGAACTATGCCCTGTTGAAGGAAAACACCGCCCAATACCCCAACGTGGAGGCAGTCCAGGGGGACGCGCTGGACCTGAGGCGGTGGGCGGACGATACCTTCTATCTCACCCTGTCCATGGGGCCCATGTACCATCTCTACGGCAAGGGCGGCGTCAACCGGGCCATCGACGAGGCGATCCGAGTCACCCGGCCTAACGGCATCCTTATGTTCGCATTTCTCTCCGTCCACGCCATCCTGTACTGCAACTATCTGCAGGCGGAGCCTCACACCTTCCGGGCGGGACAAGAGGAGAATCTGGACGAACTTATGCACGTCCGCCATTTCCCGGAGCAGGTGTTCACGGGCTACGACATACCGGAGTTCGAGGACCTGTTCAAGGATAAGCCGGTGGTGCATCTACGCACCGTAGCCACCGACGGCATCATGGAACTGGCGGAGGGCCGGTCCGACTTTGCCATGACCGACGACGACTTTCGTCTCTTCTCGGCCTATCACCTGCTCCATTGCGAGAATCGGGAGCTGCTGGGCTCATCCAGCCACCTGCTGTATGTCTGCCGAAAGAGATAAAAGGGACCCAAAAGGATTGAAAGAAGGGGCCATGTATCCGGATGGATACGTGGCCCCTTCTCACGTTTCTCTTTTTGAGCGGCGTTTCCTCTTCGTCTGCGGAGAAACAGCCGCAAGCTAAACCCGTCTTACTCGATAGCGATAGAACGCTTCTCCTCGATCTTCCGCTGGTCCTCCTTGGGGAATTCCAACGTCAGGACGCCGGCGTCGTACTTGCCCTTCACGTCCTCGGCCTTCACGTCGCCGATGTAGAAGGTACGGCTGCAGGAACCGCTGTAGCGCTCCTGGCGCAGGATCTTCTTGCCCTTATGCTCCTCTTTGTCCAGGGACTTCTGGGCGGTGACGGTAAGATACCCGTCCTTTAGATCCACCTTGATGTCCTCCTTCTTGAAGCCGGGCAGTTCGATGGCCATCTCATAGCCGGTATCACATTCCCGCACGTCGGTCTTCATAAGATTCTTGGCATGCTTGCCGTAGAGTTCCCGGTCCATATTGAACCAGTCCCGATCGAAATCGGTCCTCCACAGATCATCCAACAGGTTTTCTCCGAAAATACTGGGCAACATAGTCAACACTTCCTTTCCATATCATCCATGTACCCTGGGGCTTCCCTTTCTTACTGTGCCCCGTTCGTTTCCTTACAATGCACAGTATACGCAGATTATTAGCACTGTCAATAGGAGAGTGCTAATCGTCAAATTTGAATTACAATCGACAAATTTCTGTCAAAATTCCGAGGCAAGAATCGCTACACCCTGCAAAAAGGTATAGCCAAAGGCGGCGCAGGGTGGTATACTGTACCATATCCTAAGGCAAGGAGAATAAGATCATGGAAAAGAAAAAGGGAATCGTAACAGAATTCAAAGAATTCATCATGCGCGGCAACGTGGTGGACATGGCCGTGGGCGTCATCATCGGCAGCACCTTCACCAAAATCGTCACCTCCCTGGTGAACGACATCTTCATGCCCGTCATCGGCGCGCTCTTTGGCGGCATCGACTTCAACACCCTGAAGTACGTCATTCGTCCCGCCGACGAGGCCGCCGGCATCGAGGAGGCAGCCATCCTGTACGGCAGCTTCATCCAGAACGTGGTCAACTTCCTGTTGGTGGCGCTGGTGGTGTTCTTCATCGTCAAGGGCATCAACGCCCTGCGCCGCAAGAAGGAGGAGCCCGCTCCTGCACCCGAGCCCGCCCCCGCGCCCGAGCCCTCCGAGGAAGTCAAGCTTCTCACCGAGATTCGGGACGCCCTCAAAAAGTAAAACAGGCACAGAAAAAGCCCCGCCGACGCGGGGCTTTTTCATTTCCTTGCTATCTTCTGCGTTTCACTAACGTCACCGCGATGGCGGCTAAAAGGCCCAGGGCGGCGACACCAAAGACGGCCAGCAGAATGGTGATGAGAGGGCTTTGCCCGCCGGAGACCGTCACCTCAGCTTCAGCCGTAGGTATGATGGGCGCCAGCGAGACCGGAATGGGAGTACTCGTCGGCGTCGACGCAGCCGCAGCCATGGGCTTCGAGGTCGGTGCC
>JAZRUD010000186.1:0-1574 GCA_045652385.1 Clostridia bacterium | reverse complement strand
TACGATCCGACTTATGGGACTGAATGCAGATGGTGCACTTCTCCGGGTCCAGGCCGGAGGACAGGTAGTCCAGCGCCACGTTCACGATGTTCTCCCGGATCTTGCCGGGATTGTCCGCATTGTCCGTCAGAGCCTGATCGTCGGCGATGAGGATATTGATGGCGTCAAACTTGCCGGAGTTCTGCAGCTCCACCCGCCGCTTGAGGGAGCCCACATAGTGACCGAGATGCAGCCGTCCCGTGGGCCGGTCGCCGGTGAGAATGATTTGCTTATGTTCCTTGTTTTCCATGGTTCAACCTTCCTTTGTCGTTTCGGTTTCGTTTGTATCGTCTGCCGGGTGGAAGAAGCGAAACACCGCTTCTGCCGCCGGTCGGCTCATGCCCTTGACTTTAGCTAATTCTT
This sequence comes from Clostridia bacterium, assembly GCA_045652385.1. Lineage (GTDB taxonomy): Bacteria > Bacillota > Clostridia > Christensenellales > CAG-138 > RUG472. Next base: position 1,172 of record JAZRUD010000186.1, on the reverse strand, counting down.
CTGCCGTTGCGTTCGCGATGGCGTCCCGGGTGACGAAGGCGTCGAATAAGGCCCGCTTGCGGGTGTCTCCGATGCCGTCGATCCCGTCCAGCACCGACAAGAGTGCATTGCGTTGGTGAAGCGAACGGTGATAGGAGATGGCGAATCGATGCGCTTCGTCCCGGATCCGTTGCAGCAAGTGCAGCACGGGGCTGCTCCTCGGCAGCACGATGGGCTCGTCGCTGTCCGGCGTGTAGATCAGTTCCTGGCTTTCCGCCAGAGCGATCACGTTCAGGTAGGGGAGCCCTGCCTCGTTCAAAACCTTCTCCGCCACGGCAAGCTGGGTTTTGCCGCCGTCGATGATGATGAGGTCCGGCCAGGGCGCGCCCTTTTTGAAGCGCCGGGTCAGCACCTCCTCCATGGCGACGAGGTCGTCGCCGCCCGCCTCGGCCCGGATACGGAAGCGCCGATAGGCGTCCTTGTCCGGCTTGCCGTCGGTGAATACCACCATGGACGAGACCGTGTCCGTGCCCATGATGTGAGAGTTGTCGAAGCACTCCATGCGGGTGGGGAACTCGTCCAAACCCAAAAGTCCCGCCAGCTGCACCGCAGCCCCCTCGTCCCGGTCCCAGGCCTTCTCCCGGAGAGCTTTCTCCTTTTCCAGCAGCTCTCGCCCGTTCTTTTCAGCCAGCTCCGTCAGCTTCTTTTTATCGCCCCGCTGAGGTACGGCCAGCTTTACCTTCCGCCCGGCACGGGAACTCAGCATCCTCTCGATGGCGTCCCCGTTTGGCACGGAACAGGACAGCAGCACCTCCTTGGAGGGCAGGATGCCGTCCCGGTCGTAGAACTGGGTGAGGAAGGCGGAGAGGATGTCCGCCGGATCGTCCTCGCTGACGGCGCTCATGGAGAAATGTTCCGTTCCCACGATCTTCCCCTGTCTGAGGAACAGGGCGAACACCATGGCCTGATCCTCCAGCTTGGCGGGAGCGAAGACGTCCGCCTCGGTTTCCTTGGGGAAGATGGCCACCTGTTTCTCGTTGAGTCCCTCGATGGACCGGATCTGGTCCCGAAGCCGGGCAGCCCGCTCGAACTCCAGGTTCCCGGCCGCTTCCTCCATCTGCGATCGCAGCTCCGACAATACCTTCTCCGTGCGCCCTTCCAGGAAGGCGACGACCTCCCTTACATATCCGTGA
>JAZRUD010000185.1:0-5806 GCA_045652385.1 Clostridia bacterium | reverse complement strand
TTGATATCCGCCCCGAAAGCCCATACACCGTGGCGGATCTGAACTGGAAAAATCCGCTTGCGCGCTGCAACCGTGAGTTTTTCGGTAAAAAGGACGGGCCCGTCGCCGGCAGCGTCCCGAACTTCGCTGAGTACGATACCGTCTTTCTCGGATTCCCGATCTGGTACGGCTGCGCGCCGAACGTGGTCAACACCTTCTGCAAGGGCTACGACTGGTCGGGGAAAACCGTACATGCGTTCGCCACCTCCGGCGGCAGCGGCATCGGCAAGACCGCGGAAAAGCTCCGGCCCTGCCTGTCCGGTGCGGCGTCGGTGGACGCGGTGCTGGTGGAGGACGCCGAAGAGTTGCTGCGCACCGTACAAACCGCGTGATCTGCATCATCCGGCACGGGCAGACCGATCTCAATCGAAAGCACAGGCTCCTCGGCAGAACCGACTGCCCCCTCAATGCGGCCGGCACGGCCGAAGCGCAGGAAGCGGCACAGGAGCTGCGGCGGCGGGGTGTAGTTTTTGACGCGGTTTACTCCAGCCCGCTGCTTCGTGCCGTCCAGACCGCCGAGATCGTCGCGCCGAACGTCCCGCTGCTGACGGACGGGCGGCTGCTGGAGATGGACTACGGCCCCTATGAAGGCATGAACCTGCTGCTTCCTTCTCCGAAGGTGCTGCCTTTTTTCCGCGACTTCGTCCATACGCCTGCGCCGGAAGGGATGGAATCGCTCGAAAGCGTTCAGGCGAGAACGGCCGAGTTCTTCAACACCCTTTGGGGGCGGACGGACACGATCCTGATCTGCACCCACGCCGTCGCCATGAAAGCCATCCTGGAAAACCTGACGCCCGGATCGAACGGAGGCTACTGGTCGAAGCCTCTCGGCAACTGTGCCGTGTATGTCACGGATTGGACCCGGGAAGGGTTTTCTGTCCCGAGACCGTGGTCTTAAGCCGATTTTCGGGATACCGTTCGTTTTGAAAAACCCGTTTTTTGTGTTGCACATCACTTGCGGCGCTGATAGTATAGGAACACGATATGAAACCGTCTGAAAAAGCCAAATTGCTTTCCGTTCTCCTGAAGCTGATCGTCATCCTCTGTGCCGCGGTCGGCATCTATCGAAGCGCGTCGGCCGGCCGCGGGACCTTTATGGGCGGCAGCCGCGTCTTTATGTTCTTCACCATTCAATCGAACATCGCCATCGCTTTGATCTCAGCCATCGGCCTGTGGCTGCTGTTCCGGCAAAAGCCGCCGAAGACGGTTTGGTACATCGTCCAATTCGTGGGGACCGTGTCCATCACGCTGACGGGCGTGGTGTTCGCCTTCGTACTTGCGCCGACCCTCGGTTCCCATGCGTGGAATCTGCAGAATACGCTGACCCACGTCGTCGTTCCCATCGCGGCCGTCGCCGATTTCTTCGTGACCGGCGTGTACGGGAGGGTGCAGAAGCGGCACGTCCCCCTCGTCACCCTGCCGCCGCTCGCGTACGCCGTCTATGCGGGGATCGGCTATCTGGTCGGATGGGAGTTTTTGTCGGGCATCCGATATCCCTACTTCTTTCTGAACTGGGGGAGTCCTGCCGGCGCGTTCGGGTTCACGAGGGGTCTTCCGTTCATGGGCACCGTTTGGTGGATCCTTGCCATTTTGATCTTCCTGCTGGGGATCGGATACGGGTATCTGGCCCTTCTGGATCTTTTGAGAAAGCGGCTGTATCGCGGCCGTCCGCAATCCCGGCAAAGCTGAGAAAGGGGGAAGATATGAGAGAAGACACGATCGAAGAGCGTATTCGGCTCGGACGAAGCTTTATCACAAAGTTCGCAAGCGAAGCACCGGTCGGCGAGGATTACCGAACCGATCAGGAGCTGAAAAAGCCCCAGCCGCCCCTTGCTAAAGCGCCGATGACGCAAAACAGGATCCAGCTGCCGAAATCCTTCGACGGCCTGCTTGCGATCCAGGATTTCCTGCAGATCGTCAACATGCGGCGGAGCCATCGGGTGTATACGGACGAGAGCATCTCCCTTCCGCAGCTTTCCTGCCTGCTTTGGTGCACACAGGGCGTGAAATCCGTTCGCGGAAAGGCGTACGCGACGCTCCGCACGGTGCCTTCCGGCGGCGCGCGTCACCCGTTCGAGTGCTACTTAGCCGTCCGAAAGGTGGACGGACTCGACAGGGGCCTGTATCACTATCTGCCGATGACGCACGAGCTCGAGTACCTCGGCTGTCCGGAGGATCTGGAAGCGTTCGTTTCGGATTCGCTTTGCGGACAGAGTTGGGCGGCCAAGGCGAGCGTCGTGTTTTATTTCAGCTGCGTCTTCTATCGGGCTGAGTGGCGATACGGCATACGGGCGCACGCACCGATCCTGATGGACAGCGGGCACGTCACCGAAAACCTGTATCTCACGGCGACCGCTCTCGGACTCGGCGGCTGTGCCATCGCAGCGGTCGAACCCCAGCTCGCCGACGGGGCTTTCTCTTTGGACGGGACGGAAGAGACCGTGTTTTACGCCATGCCGGTCGGCACGGTGCGCCCCGCCGATCGGGAAGCGGAAAACGCATTCTATGCCTTTGTGCAGAAAGAGGGCCTGTAAGAACCGGCACGAACAAAAACGCATTCGCAGGAGGAAACGCTATGGGAATCGGTAACGCGAAGAAGCTTGGGTTCGGTACGATGCGGCTGCCGCTGCTGAACGCCGACGATCCAAAGAGCATCGATTATGAACAGGTCGCCCGCATGGCGGACGTCTTTTTGGAAAGAGGCTTTACCTACGTCGATACGGCATACCCGTATCACGACGGTTTTTCGGAGGAAGCGGTGCGGCGGTGCTTCGTCGAGCGCCACCCGCGGGATCGCTTCCTGCTCGCCGACAAGATGCCGGTCTATCGGGTAAAGGCGCAGGAGGACTACGAGCGCATTTTCGCCGAACAGCTGGACCGCTGCGGCGTGTCCTATTTCGACGTGTATCTGCTGCACAATCTGGGTCGGGATCGGTATCCGGAGGCGGAGCGTCTGGGCGGCTTTGCCTTTCTGCAGGAACTGAAGGAGCGCGGCCAGGCGAAAAACGTCGGTTTCTCGTTCCACGACGACGCCGAAACCCTGGATATGATCCTGACCGCCCATCCGGAGGTGGACGTGGTGCAGCTGCAGATCAATTATCTGGACTGGAACGGCGCCGTGGCCCAATCCGGCAAATGCTATGAGGTGGCGAAGAGGCACGGCAAGGAAATCATCGTCATGGAGCCGGTCAAGGGCGGCCAGCTTGCCAACCTGCCCGAGAACGCCGAAACGCTGTTCCGAAGCTTTTACGGCGCTGCCGAGCCCATGCCCTCCCCCGCCAGCCTCGCCATCCGGTATGCCGCCTCTTTGGAGCACGTGAAGATCGTGCTGAGCGGCATGAGCAACGAAGCCCAGCTTTTCGACAACACGTCCTATATGCAGGATTTCGTTCCCCTTTCCGCGAACGAGTATGGGCTGACGGAACGGATCGAGCAGGAACTCAAGCGCGCGATCAAGGTCCCCTGCACCGGCTGTCGCTATTGCATGGAGGTCTGTCCGAAAAACATCGCCATCCCGGACTATTTCGGGCTTTTGAATCTCCATGCCGTCACCGGAAAAAAGACGAACATGTACTATGCCCGCTTCTCGCTGAACCACGGAAAAGCCTCGGATTGCCTCAAATGCGGGCTCTGTGAGAAGAACTGTCCCCAGCATCTGCCGATCCGCAGCCTGCTGGAGGATTTCGCCGCGCTGTATGAAGGGTAGAGGGCCGATCCTGTCTTCGAGCGTAAAGGGAGCGATTTCAAGACGAAATCGCTCCCTTCTTTGATGGTCTTCACCGAGGCAGGCGTATTACAGTTCCTTGAGGTAGAACCGGTTCATGGTGGTGTGCACGACGGCGGGGGGACGGTCGATCTGCCGGTAGCCGGACCGCTCGTATTCGTGGATCGCCGCGGAAAGGTTCGTGTGGGTCTCCAGATAGATCCGCTCATAGCCCATGGCCCTGGCCGCTTCTTCGATATGGCGGATCATCCCGTACCCCAGGCCGCTGCCCCTGACCGACTGGTCCAGATACAGCTTTTGCAGCTCACAGCAGTTCGAGAGCCCGGCAAACTCCGCCACGCCGATGCCGCCGATCACGGTCCCGTCCCGCAACAGCACGTGGTAGCACCGGCCGGGGCAATCGTAATAGGCGCTCAAACGATCCAAAGACGCGTCGAAATACGCCGTGCCCGGGATGTCCAGCCCATGGGCTTTCAGGGCGTCCCGAACGATCCGGGCCATGGCTGCGTCATGCTCGGGGGAGATGGGCGTCCATTCCGTCATCGTCGCCGCCTCCGCAAGAGGTTCCCTTACAGCTCGAACCGTTCCACGACGGTATCGATCACGTAGTCCGGCTTGATGGCGCCCAGCCGTGCGAAGTGGGGCATCTCGCTGTGAGCTTTCAGCGCGGCTGCATCCTGCCACTTTTCCACCAGCAGCAGCTCGTCGCCGTCGTCCGCCGGGCGATAGTAGTCGTATTTGATGTTGCCTTTTTCCGCCCGGCAGGCCTCGTCGATGCCCTCCGCCATGATCCGCTCCAAAAAGGCGTCCCGCATGTCGGGCTTGCATGTGTAGGTCACGTTCAATACGATCATAGGTATCTCCTTTCTTTCAGCGCATGTCCTAGGTCAGATGATCCCCAGGGGGATCAGGACGACGAGCAGGATCGCCACCAGGCTCCATTCCGCGATCAGGAAGGTTCGCCGCTTTTTGGGCTCCATGTCCGGCACATAGTTGCTGGCCAGGAAGAATGGCACATAGGTGGTGATGAACACGGGCAGCACGCCCCACCATTTGTATACCCAAATGAAGGAATGGTTGCTGGTGCCCGCCAGGAAGGACTCAACCAGGGCGAACAGCAGCGCCATCTCCAGCGCGCCCACCAGCTTGCAGCTGATCCCGCCCTTGCCGTTCTTCGCAAAGTACCGGCGGGTCCGATCCTGGGGCAGCATCTTGAAGGAGATGATGCCGGCCAGGGAAAACATCATGGACAGCTCCCAGCAGACGCCGATGAGCAGGATGAAGGTGGTGGATTCGTTGGACACGGCCCAGAGGGGGTAGCCCGCCACGTGGGCGATGACGGCGTTGGCGATCTCGTAGAGCCAGTGGACCCCGTAGAGGGCCAGGCCCGCGCAGACGATCTTAGTGTTCTTTTTATGGATCTCCGACCAGTAGACGTAGAAGACCACCGCCAGGATGAAGATGAACGTCCAGTTGAAATTCTCCGTGCTCCGAACCAGGATGCTGTCCACCAGGCTTTTGGATTCAGGGGAACCGTCTCCCCAGAAAATGAACATATGCGTCGCCTCCTTTTGGCTGAAATCCTTTGCCTTCTCTATCAGAAAACCGCAAAACGGCGGGTTTGTCAATGGTTTTCCCGGAAATATTTACAGATACACCTCTGTCTCCACGAACAGGCGATCTTTCTTCGAGCGCCCGCCCACGGCCTTCAGACATCCCTTGCCGTGACCTTTCAGGGAGATCACGTCCCCCTCCTTCACGGCCGCGTCCGTTCGTTCGCAGGGGGCGTAGTTCAAACTTGCAAGGCCCATGCGGATCTGCTCCGCAGCCGCCGTGCGGCTAAGGCCGAACATGCCGCCCAGGACCGCGTCCAGGCGCAGGCTCCTGACCGTGAAGGACAGAGCCTTGACCCTGACCAGGGGGGCCGGCACCTCCTCCAGAGGACAGGGCGAGGCCGTCACGCTGACGCGGCCCACCTTCTTCAGCTCCTCCAGGAGCAGGGGTTCCACCGTGGGCAGGCAGAACAGATAGGCCACGTCGTCG